>JBJHBY010000019.1:0-4218 GCA_050485745.1 Gammaproteobacteria bacterium
GTGCTGCGCCTGGCCAACAGCGTCCATTTCAACCCGCAGCCGGGGCAGGAGATCACCACCATCAGCCGTGCGGTGGTGAAACTCGGTTTCCAGGGCATCAAGGCCATCTGTCTGTCGGCGATGCTGATCGACTCCCTGCTGCGCAAGGGTTCGCGGGAGCGCATGCTGGAATGGCTGGGGCGTGGCTTCCATGCCGCGGTGCAGGCGGAGCAGCTGGCACAGAAAGCTGGCGTCCGCGATGCCGAGGAGGTCTTCGTGGCGGCGCTGTTGCTGCATGTCGGCGACATGGCCTTCTGGAGCTGTCGCGGCGGCGAGAGCGAGCGCCTCGACCTGGCCCTGCCCGAGCACAGTGGCGCCAGTCCGGGTGTGGAGCAGGATGTGCTGGGTACGACCCTGCACGCGATCAGCTGCCGGCTGGCGCAGTTGTGGGGGTTGGGCGACACGCTGACGGAGGCGCTGCAGCGCGAGCCCGGGACCGCCACGCCGCGGGCGCGGGCGGTGCTGTTGGGCGAGGCGGTCAGCCTGGCGGCGGAACAGGGCTGGGACTCCCCCGACATGGCCGTGGTGGTGCGGGAAGCCGCCGCGTTCTGCGGGATGGACGAGGAGGGCACTCGCACCCTGCTGCTGGCGGGCGCGGACCGTGCCGCCGGCGTGGCGGTGAGCTTCGGTGCCAACAAGGTCTGTCGTTATATTCCCTCGACCGAGGCCGGTGCCACGCCGCGGGGCGTGCAGGTGATGCGGCCCAACCCGCGCCTGCAGCTGGATGTGCTGCGTGAGCTGACCAGCCTGATTCGCGAGCGTGTCGATGCCAATACCCTGTTCCAGCTGATGGTCGAGGGCGTGCACCGCGGTATTGGTCTGGAGCGCGTGGCGCTGTTGCTGATGGATCCGCGGCGCAAGTTGCTGGCGGCGAAGTACTGCCTGGGGGAGCGCACCGGGCACTGGCGCGAGGTGCTGCAGCTGCCGGCAAAAGGTGAGCAGGACAACCTGTTCGCCGCATGCCTGCTGCGCCGCGAAGAGATCTGGCTGCGCCCGGGTGAGCGCCATGCCCTGGCCTATCTGATGGACGACACCTGCCGCCGCCAGGTCAGTGCCGATAACCTGCTGCTGGCTCCGATCTGGGCCGGCAACCGGCCGATCGGCGTTCTGCTGGCCGATCGCGGTGACACGGGCCTGGCCATCGACGAGGAACAGCGCGACAGCTTCTGCCACTTTGCGGAGCAGACCGGCATGGGGCTGGCCCTGCTCGCGGAGCGCGCGCGCTGATCCCGGGAGCGGGGCTTCAGCGGCTGTTCACCACATCCACGCGCAGGCTGAGCCGCTGCCCGGGCTGCAGGTGGCGGGCCGGATCGAGTGAATTCCAGGCGACGATATCCCTGACCTGAACATTGAAGCGCTGGGCGATGCGCGCCAGGGAGTCCCCCGGGCGCACCGTGTACTGGACGTTGCGGACCACCGCGCGGTCGGCTGCCGCACCGGCGCCATTGCCCGGGACCCAGATGCTCAGCTCCTGGCCCGGGCGCAGGGTGTCTCCGGGTGCCATGCCGTTCCAGCTGGCCAGTTCCCTCACTCCCACGCCATGCTGACGACCGATCAGCCAGAAGCTGTCGCCCGCGCGCACCGTGTATTGGATGCGCTGGGCATCGGCGCCACCCCGCGGGCGCTGCCGGGTGGCGGCGAGGCGCTGCTCGGCGCTGAGCGCGTAGTGTTCGTCCCCCTTTGAGGCCACCGGGATCATCAGTGTCTGGCCGGCGCGGATTAGGTTGCCGCGCAGGCTGTTGACTTCGCGCAGGGCGGCAACATCGGTGTCAAAGCGGCGGGCGATGGTGATCAGTGAATCGCCATTGCGCACGGTGTAGCGCTCCCAGCGCAGGCGCTGGGCCGGGTCCAGCGCGGCAATCTCCTGCTGAAAGGCCTCGGCACTGGCCGCGGGCACCAGCAAGCGATGCGGGCCGGATGGCCGCGTTGCCCAGCGGTTGAAAGCCGGGTTGAGGCGGTAGATTTCATCGGTGTCGATCCCCGCCAGGCTGGCGGCCTGGGCCAGATCGATCTGGCCGCCAACGTCGACGGCGACGAAGAACGGTTCGTTGGCAACGGGATACAGTTCGATGCCATGCCGGGTGGGTGAGTGCACAAGACGCGCCAGGGCCAGCAGTCGCGGCACGTAGGCGCGGGTTTCACGGGGCAGCTCCAGTGACCAGAAGTCCGTCGGCTTGCCGCGTGCCTGATTGCGTCGGATGGCCCGGCTGACGGTGCCCTGGCCCGCGTTGTAGGCCGCCAGGGCGAGCAGCCAGTCCCCGTCAAACAGGCGTTGCAGGTCGTCGAGATAGCGCAGCGCGGCATCCGTCGAGGCGATGATGTCGCGGCGGCCGTCATACCACCAGTCCTGTTCCAGCCCGAACGCGCGCCCGGTGCTCGGAATAAACTGCCAGATACCCGATGCGCGGCCGTGGGAGTAGGCAAACGGGTCGAAGGCACTCTCGACGATCGGCAGCATTGCCAGCTCCTGGGGCATGCCCCGGGCGTCCAGTTCACTGACGATGTGGTACAGGTAGCGCTCGGAGCGCTGTGACACGCGCCACATGTAGTCGGGGTGGCGCAGGAACCAGGCCATTTCCGCATCGATGCGCGGGTTTTCGAGCTGCCAGTCCATGGCGTAGCCGGCACGCACACGCTGCCACAGGTTCCAGGGTTCCACCGGCCAGGGTTTGGCCGAGGGCTGGATCTCCGCTGTCTGCCAGCTGCAGGCGAGGGGGTCGAAGCGCGTGAACCATTCCCGGGTGGTGAGCTCGCCCGCTGCGGCCTTCTTCGGGGGTGGGGCGGGGGGCTCGCCGGGGATTTGGCAGGCACCGAGAACAATGCTCGAAAATACCAGAGCAAAAAACTGTAATCTTTTGATCATCAAGCGAATATTCTTCTCTTTTATGTGGATTTAGAGGCGTGTGAGGGTGCGGGCATCCCTAGGCAACGTCCTTCCAGCGGCGGATCTCGGCGAACACCTCCACCGGGTCGAGAGCATCCGTCCCGGCCCGGGTTGTGGCCGCGGCCACGACCTCGGGTTGGTCCCAGCGCAGGAACGGGTTGGTTGCACACTCGAGTGCCAGTGTACTGGGCAGGCTGGGTTCGCCGCGTTCGCGCAGCGCCCTGACCGTCTGCTGCCGTTCCCGCAGGGCCTGATTGCCAGGCTCGACCTGCCGCGCGAAGGCCAGGTTGGCCTCGGTGTATTCATGGGCACAGTAGACTGCCGTCTGTGCCGGCAGTTCGGCGAGGCGCCGCAGGCTGCGCTGCATGGCCTCGGGAGTGCCCTCGAACAGGCGTCCGCAGCCCCCGGCAAACAGGGTGTCGCCGCAGAACAGCAGCGGCCCGAGGGGGCTCTCGGCAGCGTGGAAGGCGAGGTGATCCAGGGTGTGACCGGGTACGGCGAGCACCTCGAAATCCAGCCCCAGGGCGCGCACGCTGTCGCCGTCGTCGAGGGGGTGCCCGACACCGTCGACGGCGGCGCCGTGAACCGCTGCGCCATGGTGTGCCAGCCCGGCAAGCCCGCCGCAGTGGTCGGCGTGATGATGGGTGATGAGAATGGTATCGAGTACCAGGCCATGACGTCGCAGGAAGTCCTCTACCGGTTGCGCGTCACCCGGATCGACCACACAGGCCCGGCCGTCGCGCTGCAGGCACCAGATGTAGTTATCCGTGAAGGCGGGTATGGCATCGATACGAAGCATGGATATCCTCGCTGTATTCATTCAGTCTAGCGGGCATGACACTGACCCACGTCACACTTTAGTATACCCGCATCAGTGCGAGGCCTGGGTTGGGCCACTTCGCAGGTATCAGCCATTGATGGGATTTTCGCCACCGGCCACGAAGCCGGAACAGCTGCTGCCGGAGCTCTCCCTCTGGTATGAGAGTGAGACCGGGCGCGCGCTGCTGGCGATGGAGCGAGCGCTGTTGGCCCCCCGGCTGGGTGACTGTTTTGGTTATAACCTGCTGCAGATCGGTATCGACGGGCACCTTGACCTGTGCAGCGACAGCCGCATCCTGCGCAAGCTGGTGGCCGGGCCCAGGGTGCCAGCGGCGGCGGCGAATCCGGTGCATTGCGATTTCGAGGCGCTGCCCTTCGACAGCGACAGCATGGATGCCGTAGTGGTGCACCATGCCCTCGAGTTCTCCAGCAACCCCCATGCCCTGCTGCGGGAGTTGCAGCGCATCATCGTACCC
>JBJHBY010000019.1:4228-23138 GCA_050485745.1 Gammaproteobacteria bacterium
CGGGCCCGGGCGGCACCCGCTGATCTCCGCGGGGCGCCTGTGTGACTGGATGCGGTTGCTGGATTTTGCCCATGAGCCCGTGGTTTACGGCTATCATCGCCCCTGGTTTGCAGCGCTTGCCAGAAACCGGGGCCAGGCCAGGGGGCCGTACCACGCACAGTACTGGCCAGGGGGCAGTGTTTACCTCGTCGATGCCGTGCGCCAGGTCGCGCGCCTGACCCCGCTGCGGCCGCGCTGGCGCGAGCAGCGGGCGGGGCTGCCACAGGTGCTTTCCGGCATCAAACCGGGCATCGGCCGCAGCAACCGCGACATCGATCATCGCAATCCTGGGAATGGCCACTCTTGAAAGACGTTACCATCTATACCGACGGCGCCTGCCGAGGCAATCCCGGCCCCGGCGGCTGGGGCGCCCTGTTGCGGCATGGCAGCAAGCAGCGCGAACTCTGGGGTGGCGAGGCACAGACCACCAACAATCGCATGGAGTTGCGCGCCGCCATCGAGGCGCTCAACACACTGAAGGAACCCTGCCGGGTGCAGTTGTTCACGGACTCCGAATACGTGCGCAAGGGCATCACCGAGTGGTTGTCCGGCTGGAAGGCGCGGGGCTGGCGCACGGCGGCCCGGCAGCCGGTGAAGAACGCCGACCTGTGGCAGGCCCTGGAAGAGGCTGCGGCGCGGCACGAGGTTCAGTGGCACTGGGTCCGGGGCCACAGCGGGCATCCGGAGAATGAGCACGCCGACCGCCTGGCCAATCGTGGCATCGACGAGGGTGCCGGACAGCAGAGCGGGGAGTATCGGGGAGCATCGGGAGGAGAGCATCGATGAGGCAGATCGTCCTCGATACCGAAACCACGGGTCTGGAGCCCAGCCAGGGGCACCGCATCATCGAGATCGGTTGCGTCGAACTGGTCAACCGGCGCCTCACCGGTCGCCACTACCACCAGTACATCAACCCGGCACGTGAGGTCGAGGCCGGCGCCATCGAGGTGCACGGCATCACCAACGAGTTCCTCGCCGACAAACCCCTGTTCGCGCAGGTGGTGGAGGGCTTTCTCGACTTTGTGCGCGGTGCGGAACTGGTTATCCACAACGCCCCCTTCGACGTCGGTTTTATCAACCACGAGTTGAGCCTGCTGGACGGTCGCGGTCGCATCGAGGATTGCTGCCAGATCTATGACACCCTGCAACTGGCACGGCAGAAACACCCTGGCCAGAAGAACAATCTGGATGCCCTGTGCCAGCGCTACGGTGTCGACAACTCCCAGCGTGACCTGCACGGTGCGCTCCTCGATGCCGAGATCCTCGCCGACGTCTACCTGCTGATGACCGGGGGGCAGACCAGCCTGGCGCTGTCCGAGGACCAGGAGGGCAGTCACGGCCAGGGCGCGGGTGCGGCCGCACGTATTCGCAGGCTCGACCCGGGGCGGCCACCCCTGCGTGTGCTGCGTGCCAGCGCCGAAGAGCTGTCGGCCCACGCCGAGCGCCTGGCCGAGATCGAGCGCAGCCACGGTGCGCCGGCCCTGTGGCACGGCCGCCCGGAGTGAGCGCCTGACGCGAACCGCTTCACAGCCGCCGCGTGATGGGCGGCAGGGCTCGCGGCACTATGCTATACATGCCAACGCGTCGAGATGAAGGATTCCCGAGTGTCGCTTGAGCGCCCCATCAACCTGAACTCCCTGCGTACAGTCCGCGAGGAACTGGACGCCACCCTGCAACGCAGCGCCGCGGAATTCGAGGCTTACCTGCTCGATCCGGCGGCGACCACGGCCCTGCAGCAATGCCATGAGGGCATGGTCCAGATCGGCGGCTGCCTGCGTCTGATCGAACTGCCGGGGGCGGCCCTGCTCGCCGACGAGATGGCCCTGGCCCTGGCCGGCATGCGCGAGGCCGCGTCGGCACCCGGCGAGAACCTGCTCTCGGCCATCGGTCAGGGCTTCGTGGTGCTGCCGCGCTATCTGGATTTCATTGCCACGCGGCAGAAGAGTGTGCCCATCCTGGTCATGCCCTTTGTCAATGAAATCCGTGCGGCGCGGCGTGCGCCGCTGCTGCCGGAGTTCCATTTCGAGTCCTTCCAGCCCGGTGGTGTGGCGTCCGCCTGGCCGGCCAGCGCCGCTGGCCTGGATGTGCCTCGGGAGTCCGCGCGCCTGCGCCACATGTTCCAGGTGGGTTTGCTGCAGGTCATCAAGGGGCGTTCGGAGGTCGCCGGCAGCCAGTTGCTGGCCCGCGCCGCCTCACGCCTGGCCGATCTTCACGGCGACGCAGCGGGGGATGGCTTCTTCGTGGCGCTGGCCGCCGCGACCGAGTGTTTTGCCGCCGAGGCCCTGCGCCTGCACTTCGGGCGCCGGCGCCTGCTGGCCGCAGCCGAGCAGCTGATCGGGCGCTACCTGCGCCAGGGTGCGCAGGCCCTGGGCAGCGACGTGGCGACGGCCTGTCGCCTGGAGTTGCTGTTTCTGGTGGCGCTGTCTGGCCGTCGCGAGGGTGCGGCCGGTCGCGTGGCGGAAAGCTGGCAACTGCCGGACCTGTCCCCTGCGGATGCCGAGTTGAGTCGCGCCCGTGCAGCCATGCAGGGGCCCAGCGCCGACACCATTGATTCTGTGGTTCGCGCCCTCCGCGAGGAGCTGCGCCAGGCGCGAGAGATCCTCGAGATCACCGCCCAGAACCAGGGGCTCGATGCGGAGGAACTGCGTCCGTTGCGGGGCCTTGCCGACCGGGTCGGGGATACCCTGGTCCTGCTCAACCTGACGCGACCCGCCGCCCAGCTCAAGGAACGCCTTGGCGCGCTGCTGGATACCACGCAGCCGGTGGATTCCATCGGCCCGCGGCTGCAGGCGGCGGCGGATGAGGTGCTGTTCGTCGAGAGCTGCCTGAGTGCCCTGCAGCATGGTCGGGTTTCGGCGGAAGACCTGGACAGCGATGCCCCCGGGACCCGTGCCCGTATCATTGCCGACAGCCACCTCGCGGATGCGGAAGATCTGGTGCTGGAGGAGGGGCTGGCGGCTATCCTGATGGCCAAGCGCGCCATCGGTTCCTATCTGGAATCCGGTTTCGATCGTGCCCATATCGCCAATCTCGCGGTTACCCTCAACACCGTGCGTGGCGGGCTACTGATTCTCAACTATCGTCGCGCCGCGGCGGTGGTTGCCGGGGCCATTGCCTTTATCAACGCGCATATCGAAGACAGAAAACAAAACGAGGCCCAGCGCCAGCAGTTGCTGGAAACCCTGGCGGACGCGCTGATCAGCCTGGAGCACTATCTCTCCGAACTCGGTGGTGACCGCCAGGCCGACGAGCGCATCCTCGAAATCGCGGAAGAAAGCCTGGCGGCGCTCGGCCACGCTGTGGAACGCTGACCCCTTCGCGGTATCATGGGCCACTGAACCCAAGGAAGCGGATACGACATGGCCTACACCCTGCTGGCGCTGCTGGTCGTCCTTGTGGCCCTGCCGCCGCTGTGGCTGGCGGGGCGCCTGTTGCTGCGTCGCGGCTGGTTATTGCGCTGGCTGCAGGGCAGTGTCGGCCTGCTGCTGATCGGGCTTGCCGCGGGTATCGCCCTGGTCGCCATGGACCTGCACGGCTACCGCGCCACCAGTGTGGGCAAGCCGTTGCTGACCATCGCCGTGCAGCGCATCGACACCCAGCATTACCGCCTGCTGCTGCTGGATGACCGCGGCGAGGAGCAGATACTGGAGGTCCGTGGTGATCTCTGGCAGATGGACGTGCGCCTGCTGCTGCCCGGGACGCTGTTGCAGCGCGCGGGCCTCGGCACCGGCTATCGCCTGGAGCGCCTGGGCGCGCGCTATCTGTCCCTGGAGCAGGAACTCGCGGTCGGCCCCCGTGAACAGACACTGCTGCCGGATGGGCGCCTGCCCGACGTGTGGCGCTGGATGCATCGGTATGAGCCGGTGCCAGCCGTACTGCGGGCAACCCGGGCCCGGATCAGCCAGCAGCCCCTGGCTGACGGCGCACTGTTCGGCCTGTTCAGCGCCGGCGACGGACTGCTCGTCACCCCCCTCAATGAACGCGCACAGCGCGCACTGCAACCACCCGCAGCGCCGGCAGGGCCGTCGCGAACGGGTACCGGACCTGGAGACTGAACTTGGAATTCCTGCTCGACTACGGCATGTTCCTGCTGAAGACGCTGACCCTGGTGGTCGCGGTTCTGTTCATCGTGGGAGGCATCATCAGCCTGGGCTCGCGCAGCAAGCGCGAGACTCCCGGGCGCATCGAAGTGACCGACCTGTGCGAGCGCTATCGCGACTATGAGCGGCGGGTGCAGCAGGCGGTGCTCGATGAGGCGGGGCGCAAGGCCGCGCAGAAAGCGGAGAAGCGTGAGGACAAGGCGCGGTGCAAGGGCAAGGCCAAGGGTGGCGGCGAGCGCCGGCCACGGCTGTATGTGCTCGATTTCCACGGTGACATCCGTGCTTCCGCCGTGGAGCGCCTGCGCGAGGAAGTCAGTGCGGTACTGACCCTGGCGGAGGCCAGCGATGAAGTCATCCTGCGACTGGAGAGCGGTGGTGGCGTGGTGCACGGCTATGGTCTTGCCGCCTCCCAGTTGCAACGCATCCGCGACGCCGGTGTGCCGCTGACCGTGGCGGTGGACAAGGTCGCGGCCAGCGGTGGTTACATGATGGCCTGTATCGGGCAACGCATCATTGCGGCACCGTTTGCCGTACTGGGTTCCATCGGGGTGATGGCCCAATTGCCGAATTTTCATCGGCTGTTGAAAAAACACGATATCGACATCGAACTGCATACCGCGGGCGAGTTCAAGCGCACCCTGACCATGCTCGGCGAAAATTCCGATCGCGCCCGTCGCAAGTTCCTGCAGGAACTGGAAGAGACGCACCAGTTGTTCAAGCAGTTCGTGGCGGAGAACCGCCCCGCGCTGGAGATCGAGCAGGTTGCGACCGGCGAAATCTGGTACGGCCGCCAGGCCCTGGAGCGAGGCCTGGTGGATGCATTGCAGACCAGTGACGCCTATCTGATGGAACGACGCGGCGAGTGGGACATCCACCGCATCGCCTACGTGGAGAAACACCCCTGGGCGCGGCGCATGGCGCTGTCCATGGAGGGGCGCATCGAGCGCTGGTTGTCGAACCTCGGTGTAGTCATGCCGCAGCGCTGGTGAATCAGTCCTGCTGCTCCTCCCGCGGCCGGAAGGTGCTGAAGTCCGGCATGCGGGTGGGTTCGCCCAGGGCCTCACTGTCGCGGTAGGCCTGCTGCCGCTCCTGCATGAAGTTGTAACGGCGCTGGGTGATGTCGCGCATATGTTCGTCGTCCTTGATGATGACCGGGTGGATGAACACCATCAGGTTGCGCTTTTCGCGCGAGGTGCTGCGCCCCCGGAACAGGCCGCCGACGATGGGCATGCTGCCCAGCACCGGCACTTTCTCCACCACTTCGGTTTCCTCGTCGCTGATCAGGCCGCCGAGCACCAGGATCTGGCCATCGCGGATCAGCGCCTTGGTGATGATCTCACGCTTGTTGGTGATCAGGTCGGAAGCCCCGCTGACGCTGGGCGCAATGCTCTCCACGCGCTGTTCGATGTCCAGGGTGATGGCATCGCCGCGATTGATGCGCGGCGTCACCGCCAGTGAGATACCGATATCCTGGCGCTGGATGGTGGTGAAGGGGTTGTCGACCGGCGATGCGGCCCCCGTGGCCTCGCCGGTGCGGAACGGCACGTTCTGGCCGACCAGCAGTGAGGCTGGCTCGTTATCCAGGGCGACGACGACCGGCGTGGAGAGAATATTGGCGCGGGTGCTGGATTCCAGGGCGCGAATCGCGGCCTGCAGGTTGCCGCGGTTGTAGTAGCCGATGGTGGCACCACGCCCTGGCTGGTAGCCGAGTATATTACCCGAGGAATCGCGGACGACCTGGCCCAGGCCGAGGCCGCCCAGGGTGTTGACCGCGCCGAAACCACCGCTGCCGGAGAGGTCGCCGACCTCGGTGGTCAACCAGCTGACCCCGATGTCGTCACCGATGTCGCCACTGACCTCAACCACCACCGCTTCGACCAGCACCTGGGCGCGGCGGATATCCAGTTGCTCCACGACGCGGCGCAGGGTCCCAACCACCGTTGCCGGGGCGTTGATGACCAGGGCATTGGAGGCCTGGCTGGCGTCGATACTGATGCCGCTGGCGTCTTCGTGCTGCTCCTTCTGCAGGCTCTGCGCCAGGTTGCGCAGGATCGGTGCGATCTCCGCGGCGTCGACATACTGCAGGTAGAGCACTTGTGTATTGCCTTCGCCGGCAATGGGTTGATCCAGCTGTTTGAGCACATCCCGTACCTGCTTGCGGCGGGCACTCTCACCGGCCACCAGCAGGCTGTTGGAGCGCACGTCGATGGACAGCTGCAGGGGCAAGCCCTCCGCGCTGGGGAACAGCGCGCTCAGGCTTTGCAGGATGTCGGCGGCATTGGCGTGCTGCAGGGTGATGACCTCGACACTGGCGTCGCCGATGCGATCCAGGCGCCGGATCAGGTTCTCCGCGGTGGCCAGTTGGCGGGCGCGGTCGGCGATGATCACGCTGTTGGTGGCGGGGTAGGGGGTGATGACCGCCTCGCGGGAGAGGATCGGCCGCAGCATCTGTACCAGTTCCGCGGAGGAGATATTGTCCGCGCGAAACACCTGCACCACCATGTCGGAACCGGTGCGGCTGCCATAACTGACTCCGCTCTGGGCGCCCATGGCCGCGGGAACGACGCGGATGGCCTCCGGGGTATCGACGGCGACAAAGCCGTTCACCTGCAGTACGGAGAGAAACAGCTCGTAGGCTTCATCCGTCGTCACCGGCTGGGCCGAGACCACGTTGACCCGCCCTTGCACGTCGCGGTGTACCACGATGTTGCGACCGGTCAGGTCGGACACCCACTGGATCAGGGCGCGGATATCGGCGTCGCGCATGTTCATCATGACGCGGTCTGGTTCGGGCGCCGGTTCCGCCGCTGCGGGCAGCGAGACAACCAGGGCCAGGCCCAGGGCGATGGCAGACAACCAGTACTTCATTCGACTCGGCCTCAAGTCCTAAAGCGCCCGCGATCGGGCGCGCAATTCTTCCAGGCGCCGGCGAATCACGTCGCGGCGCTCCTGTTCCGACATGGCCGCATCCAGGGCCACGTCGCGGCGGGTATCACCTTCCTGCGTCATCCGCGCTTCCACGGCTGGTATCGGCTGCGTCTCCTGCGCGGACCAGCCTGCGGCGCTGGCCAGCAGTTCCTGCCCCGGATCGGGGAAGTAGAGGTTTTCGATCTGTCCGGCGCGGGACAGGACCACCCGGTCCCGGTGCACCGCGCGCAGCGAGGTTTCATCATCGAGCCGCGCGCCCACCCGGTACATGCGTGCGCGGCCATCGCTGCCCTCGATAATGGCACTGGCCCGCTCCGGGTCTGTGGGGGTGGTGAACACGCCGCGCAGGATCAGGGGCAGGTGGGTCACCGGCCAGGCGTCGGTGTCCAGGCTGACATGGGCCGGGGCTTCCTGGCCAAACAGGTCGGCTTCGCGGATCTCCTCCAGGCGCGCGGCAACGTCAACGGCGCGCAGGGGCAGGGCGGCGACGCGGGGCTCGTGGCTGGCGGTGCGCCAGGCGGCACCCAGCTCGAGCACAATGGCCGCCGCACCAGCCAGAATGACCAGCAACAGAATGGCCGGACCGGCACCGGCGAGGCGCTCCCGAATGTCGTCCACTCCCAACAAGCTTGCCTCCTGCCACCCAGGGCGCCGGTGCTGCTGCTATGCTGGAATGATTATAGCAGTGCCCGTTGCCGCCAAAGGTGCGGCAGGTCGGGGTTTTCCCGGGCAAAGCCGGGCTATACTGCGAAGCGCGGCGCTGCCGCACGCGAATCCCTGCTGACGGTCACGACCAGTGATGAACGATCCCTCCGGCAATGCCGCACGCCTGCCCTTCGGTTTTGCGCGCCGTTTCGGCACCCTCGCCGAGTCTGGCGCGGACGGCCTGTGTGTGTTCCATCGTCCCGGGCTTGATCCCCGCATCGTGGCGGAACTGGTGCGTGTATTGCCCGGGCCGTTCGCCTTGCAGGAACTCAGCAGTGAGGCCTTCGACGAGCGCCTGGCACGGGCCTATGAGCGGGATTCCACCGCAACCATGCAGATGGTGGAAGACCTCGGCGGCGAACTCGACCTGACGCGCCTGGCGGACGCCCTGCCACAGACCGCCGATCTGATGGAAGAGGATGACGATGCGCCGATCATCCGCCTGATCAACGCGCTGCTTACCGAGGCGATCAAGCAGAACGCCTCGGATATTCACATCGAACCCTTCGAAAAACGCCTGGTGGTGCGCTTCCGCATCGACGGCGTGTTGCGCGAAGTGGTGCAGCCACGGCGTGAACTGGCGCCGTTGCTGGTGTCCCGGGTCAAGGTCATGGCCCGCCTGGATATCGCCGAAAAGCGCGTTCCCCAGGATGGCCGCATCTCCCTGCGCATGGCCGGCCGCGAAATCGACATCCGCGTGTCCACCATGCCGGCCAGCGGCGGCGAGCGCGTGGTCATGCGCCTGCTGGACAAACAGGCCGGGCGCCTGCAGCTGGGCTCACTGGGCATGCCGGATGCCCTGCGTGAGCGCCTGCTGGACCTGCTGCAGCGACCCCACGGCATCCTGCTGGTGACCGGCCCCACGGGCTCGGGCAAGACCACCACCCTGTATGCCGGCCTCGGTGCCATCAACGACCGCAGCCGCAACATTCTCACCGTCGAGGACCCGATCGAGTACAACATCGAGGGCATCGGCCAGACCCAGGTCAACGTCAAGGCGGACATGACCTTCGCCCGCGGCCTGCGCGCCATGCTGCGCCAGGACCCGGACGTGGTGATGGTCGGGGAGATCCGCGATCGTGAAACCGCAGAGATCGCCGTGCAGGCGAGTCTCACCGGCCACCTGGTGCTGTCGACTCTGCATACCAACACCGCAGTCGGCGCCATCACCCGGCTGCGCGACATGGGGGTCGAGTCCTTCCTGCTGGCATCCAGCCTGATCGGGGTCCTCGCCCAGCGCCTGGTGCGGGTACTGTGCCCCGCGTGCAAGCAGGAGGCCCCGGCCTCGATGCCGGAGCGGGAGTTTCTCGGTGTCGATGCCGACGCCCCCTGTACGCTGTACCGCCCGGTGGGTTGCCCGGCCTGCAGTCACCTGGGCTACCGTGGCCGCACCGGTATCTATGAGCTGCTGAGCGTGGACGAACGCGTGCGCGGGCTGATCCACCGGCAGGCCGACGAGAGTGCGCTGCTGGAGGTGGTGCGGCAGCGCTGCCCGGGCATCCACGAGGATGGTCGCGACCGGGTGTTGCGTGGTCTGACCACGGTGGAGGAGATCATGCGCGTGACCCAGGAGGAGTAACGCGTGGCGGCATTCAGCTATGCGGCCCTGGACCCCAGTGGCCGTGAACAGCGTGGCATCGTCGAGGCGGACAGCTCGCGGCAGGTGCGCCAGGTGCTGCGCGACCGCGGTCTCGCCCCCCTGCGCATCGAGCCGGCGGTTACCCGCGGCAGTGCCGGCGAGTCCGGCTTGCGCCTCGGCGTGGCGGATCTAGCCCTGTTCACGCGGCAGCTGGCCACCCTGCTGCAGGCGGGCATGCCCCTCGAGGAGGTGCTCACCGCGGTGCTGCGCCAGACCGATTCGGCGCGGCTGCGGCGGGTGGTGTCCGCGGTGCGTTCGCGGGTGCTTGAAGGGCACGCCCTCGCCCAGAGCCTGGCGGAGTTTCCCCGCGCCTTTCCTGCGCTGTACCGCGCCACGGTGGCAGCGGGAGAGCACGCAGGCCATCTCGACAAGGTGCTGATGCGCCTCGCGGATCACACCGAATATGCCCATGCGGCACGGCAGAAGGTGCGTCTGGCGCTGCTCTACCCGGCACTGCTGCTGATCACAGCGATTGGCATCGTCACCGCTCTGATGGCTTTCGTGGTGCCGGACGTGGTGGCGGTGTTCGTCGCCCAGGGGCAAACCCTGCCAGTACTGACCCGGACACTGATCGCAGGAAGTGACCTGATCGTGCAGTGGGGCTGGCTGTTGCTGGTGCTGATCGTCGTCGTCGCGTCGCTGTCGCGCTACGCCCTGTCCCGGGAGAGCGTGGCCCTGCGCTGGCACCGGCAACTGCTGCGCTGGCCCTTGCTGGGGCGCCTGCTGCGCAGCAGCAACAGTGCGCGATATGCCGGCACCCTGAGCGTGCTCGGCAGCGCCGGGGTGCCTCTGGTCGAGGGCATGGGTATCGCCTCGGAGGTACTGGACAACCTCTGGCTACGCCAGCATGCGCGGGAGGCCACCCAGCTGGTGAAGGAGGGTGGCAGCCTGCACCAGGCACTGGGGCGCGACGATGCCTTCCCGCCGATGATGATCCACATGATTGCCAGTGGCGAGTTGAGTGGTACCCTCGACCAGATGCTGGATCGCGTGGCGGAGGCACAGCAGCGTGATTTCGACCAGTTGGTCGCGACCACCCTGGGCCTGCTGGAACCGGCGGTGCTGCTGCTCATGGGGGGCGCCGTGCTGGTGATCGTCCTCGCCATCCTGCAGCCGATCTTTGCCCTTAACCAACTGATCTGACGGACAGCGCCATGACACGCACAGGACCTCGCGGCAACACCGGTTTCACACTGATCGAGATCATGGTGGTAGTGGTGATCATCAGTGTGCTCATCGGCCTGGTGGCGCCGAATATTCTTGGCCGCGTCGATGAAGCGAGGGTCACGGCGGCGCGTGCCGACATCGCTTCGCTGGAACAGGCCCTGCAGTTCTACTACATGGACAACCGCCACTATCCGAGTACCGACCAGGGGCTGGACGCCCTGGTGCGGCGCCCTTCCGGAAGCCCGGAGCCGCGCAACTGGCAAGGCAGCTATCTGCAACGCGGTGCCGTCCCCATGGACCCCTGGGGCAACCCGTACCAGTACATCCATCCGGGTCGCGATGGCCGCCCCTTCGACCTCTACTCCCTGGGCGCAGACGGGCGTGAGGGGGGCGAGGGCTACAACGCCGAAATTGGTAACTGGTCGGATAGCAGCTCGCGATGAATCGCGGTTTCACCCTGCTCGAAATCCTGCTGGTCCTGGTGCTGCTCGGGGTGATCACGGGCATGGTGACGTTGATGCTGGTGGACAACCCGGGGCGGCAACTGCAGGGGGAGCAGGAGCGACTTGCCGCGGTGCTGCGCGCCGCCGCGGACGAAGCCCTGCTGCAGGGTGTGGACCTGGGTGTTGTCCTGGATCGCGAGGGTTATGCATTTGTGGCCGCCGACCCCGACAGCGATGCCTGGCAGCCCCTGAGCCAGCGGCCACTGCAGGCCCATGCCTGGCCCCCCGGCCTGGCTGTCGAGCTGCGTGTCGAGGGTGAGCTGCTGAGCCTGCCGCCCGGCGGGCGGGAACGTTCGAGGCCGACGCTCCTGTTGTTCTCAAGCGGCGAGCTGACTCCCTTCGAACTGGTTCTGTCCAGCGCGGACGGCCGCCAGCAGCGGCGCGTGTGGAGCGACGGCATCAACCTGCTGGCCCTGCCGGTGGAGCCCTGAGATGCGCCAGCGCGGTTTTACAGTCATCGAAATCCTCGTTGCCCTGGCGATACTGGCCCTGCTGGCCGCCGCCGTGGGAGGGCAAAGCCTGCACAGCCAGGTGCAGATGATCGAACTGCAGGAGCGGGTGCAGGCGACCTGGCTCGCGGATAACGAGCTGACCCGGCTGCAGTTGTCGGAACCGTGGCCGGCGCCGGGGCGGCGCAGCCGCGTGGAGTCGGCCCATGGCCGCCAGTGGCGTGTGGAGACCGATATAGCCAATACACCGCATGCGGATATGCGTGCGGTGACCGTGTCCATCCTGCCGGAGTGGCGCGACGGGCGGGTGCTGGCCAGCCTCACCGCCTACGTGGGACGACACTGATGCGACGCCAGCGTGGCCTGACCCTGATCGAGGTGCTGGTGGCCCTCGCCCTGTTCGCCTTGATCGGCAGTGCCGCCTATCAGTTGCTGCTGGCCACCACCACCACCCGCGAGCGCCTGCAGACGCAGAGTGCCGCGCTGGAACAATGGCAACGCACCCTGTGGCTGCTGCAGCAGGATGTGGAGCAGTTGCAGCGCCAGGGCCTGCCCGACCTGCCACGCCACCAGCCCTATCTGCGAGTGGAGGATGAGGGCCGTCGCCTCACCCTGGTGCGGGGTGGTCACGGCAATCCGCTGGAGCGCCCGCGCAGCCACCTGCAGCGGGTGCAGTACCGGGTCGACCAGCATCCGCATCGGGAGCGGCGTGACAGCCCCTGGCACGGTGATTCACAGCGTTATCTGTTGCGACTGAGCTGGACCGGGCTGGAAGGGCCCTTTGGTGACGAGACTGCCCTGGTCCAGGCCTTGCTGCCGGAGCCCGCGCTGTTCCAGGTCGAGGTCCTGGGTGAACAGCAGCTGTACCGCAATTGGCCGCCGGCAACGCGCCGGCAGGGCGCGGCCGAAGAACAGCCCCGGGCGCTGCAGGCGCGCCTGCATGACGCCGAAGGCATGGAGGTGGTGCGGTGGCTGCGCCTGTTCTGAGACGCCAGTCCGGTGCGGCGCTGCTCAGCGTGCTGCTGGTCACCGCACTGGCGGTTTCCCTGGCCGCGGCGATGGCCGCCGCCAGCTGGATCGATCTGCGCCGCAGCGCGAACCTTCTCGACAGCCGCCAGGCCTGGTACTACGCGCTGGGGGGCGAAACCCTGGCGCGGCAGATGCTTGTGACGTCGCTGCGGGACCAACCGGAGATCGACCACCCGGGTCAGGTATGGGCCCGCGATGCGCTCAGTTTTGAGCTCGACGAGGGGGTGCTGGCACTGTCGATCAGCGATCTGCAGGGGCGTTTCAACCTGAACAACCTGGTGGATGCCCAGGGCCGTGTGCGCAGCGCCGAACTGGTGCGCCTGCGCAGCCTGTTCGAAGTGCTGGGGCTGGACCCGGCGCCACTGTCGACCCTGCAGGAATGGCTGCTGCAGGAACAGGCGCGGCGCTCGCAACAGCAGCAGCCGAGCGCGGCGCCGCAGTGGCCGTTTGCCGATACCAGTGTGCTGGTTCCCCGTGCCGGCCTCGACTACGCCAACTATCTTCGCCTCGCGCCGCATCTCAGCGCCCTGCCGGGCAATACGCCACTCAACGTCAACACCGCGACCGAGCCCGTGTTGCGCGCACTCTCGCCTATAATGTCGGGATCGAGGCTGGCCACGGTGCTGCGCCGGCAACAGGCCGGGGGCTATGGCACCGTGCAGGCCTTTACACAGGACACCGGGATCGGGGGAGGCGGGGCCTTGCTGGCCGTGACGAGTGATTACTTCGAAGTGCGTACCGAGGTGCGCTTCGCCGGGCGTCGCAGCGAACTGCTGAGCGTGCTGCGGCGGCAGCGCGGTGAGCGCCCCGAATTCGAAGTGCTCGGTCGGCAGCGGCCGGCGCCACAGCGCGAGGATTCCCGGCGTGATGCATGATCTGGTGCTGCGCCTGCCCGGCGCCGATGTCGATGCGGCCACGGTCGTGCCCTGGCTGCTGTTCGACAGCCACCGCCGGGTGGAACGCCGTGGCGAAACGCCCCTCGGTCAGTTGGCCGCAAGTGTCGCCGACGCGGTTGGCAAGGGGCGCCAGCGCATCAGTGTGCTGGTTCCCGGTGAACTGGTGCTGTTGACCGAGGCGCGCATTCCCACGCGTCAGCGCAATCAGGTCAAAAAGGCACTGCCCTACATGGTGGAGGAGCAGCTGGCCGAGCCGATTGAATCCGTCCATCTGGCCATTCCCGAGCACCTGGCTGAGGAGGGCGGGGTGCCCGTTGCCGTGGCCAGCCACCCCCTGCTGATCAACTGGCTGGACCAGCTGTGCCAGTGCCAGCTGCGTCCTGAGCGCCTGGTGCCGGACAGCCTCTGTGTGCCCTGGAACCCGAATCAGTGGAGCCTGTTGTGTCTGCCGGAACGCTGGCTCTGGCGCGAGCAGGCGTTTTCCGCGCAGGCCCTGGCGCCACAGCACGGCAGCCTGTTGATCGACTGGCTGGCCACACGCAAGCCCGGTGAGGGCGCCGCCGCGCCGCTGGTGCGGGTGCTGGGTGCGGCCGACGCCGACGCCGACACAGAAAACACAGCGGCGGATACATTTGAGCTGAGCGCCGTGGCCGACACCTTGCGCCAGCGCCTGGGTGTGGATGTGGACATCCTGCAATACCAGGAGTCGATGCTGGAGCTGATGGCGACCACGCTACTGGCCAGCCCCGCGCGCACGATCAACCTGCTGCAGGGCGGTTATCGACAATCGTCGACGGCCGCGCAGGTGCACCCCTGGCGGCGCATTGGCGTGGCTGCCGCGGTGCTGTTGTTTGCCTACAGCGCGGTGACCCTGGCGGCGGGGGCCTGGTTCCAGCATCGCGCCGATCGCCTCGAGGCGGAGAGTATCGCGTTGTATCGTGAGCTGTTCCCGCGGGAGCAGCGGGTGGTCAGCCCACGTCGACAGATGGCCAGCCACCTGTCCCGGGTGGGTGGTGGCCAGGGTGAGCTGTTCGAGTTGCTGGGGCGCAGTGCGCCACTGGTACAGACCACCCTGGCCGAGCCGGTGATGATTGAACAGCTGCGCTTCCGCGGTGGCAACCGGGAGTTACAGCTGGACGTGCGCACCGATTCGGTGGATGGCCTGGAGCAGCTGCGGCAGCGCCTCAGTGGTGCCGGCCTGCAGGTGGATCTCGGCGCCGCCACCGAGCGTGACCGCAGTGCCTCGGCGCGCATTACCGTGAGGGGTGGCCGATGAGAGGGGTGCGTGACAGCCTGGCGCGCTGGCGCGCCGCGAGCCTCGGCCATCCGCTTTACCAGCAGATGCTGCAGCGCTACCAGGCGCTGTCCGCGCGTGACCAGCTGGCACTGAAAGGCCTGGCCCTGTTCCTGCTGTTGCTTGTCCTGGTACAGGGCTGGCTGCTGCCTCTGCACGCCTGGCATGGCGAAGCGCAACGGCGCTATCTGTCACAGCTGGAGGATCTGCGCTGGATGCAGGCGCAGGCACCGGCGGCGGGCGTCGCGCCGGTGCAGGCGCGGCCGGCCGGGCAGTCGTTGCTGGGCCTGGTCAACCAGCTTGCCCGGGAGCATGGTCTCAATGTGCGTCGCTTCGAGCCGTTGGGAGAGAGCGGCATTGGGCTGTGGCTGGAGCAGGCGGCGTTTGATGACACCCTGGCCTGGCTTGGAGCATTGCGCGGCTACGGTATCGAGATCGAAGAGTTCAGCGCCTCGCGACTCGAACAACCCGGCAACGTTGACGTGCGCGTCACCTTGCGGGAGTGAGCCATGTACCAGCGTTACTTCGGACTCCAGGACACGCCATTCTCCATCGCGCCGGACCCGCGCTTTCTTTACCTCAGTGAGCAGCACCGGGAAGCCCTGGCGCACCTGCTTTACGGGGTTGGGGATCAGGGTGGTTTCGTCGTTCTCACCGGCGAGGTCGGTACCGGCAAAACCACGGTATGCCGCTGCCTGCTGCAGCAACTGCCCAGCCATGTCGATATTGCCTTCATCGTCAATCCTCGCCAGAGTGCCGTGGAGCTGCTGCAGTCGATCCTGCACGAACTGGGCGTCCCCGCCGGGGATATGCCCGCCAGTATCAAGCCACTCGTCGACCGGCTCAACGAGCGCCTGCTGGCCAGCCATGCCCGCGGCCGTAACACCATCCTGATCATTGACGAAGCCCAGAATCTGTCCAGCGAGGTACTGGAGCAACTGCGCCTGCTGACCAACCTCGAAACCAGCGACCGCAAGCTGCTGCAGCTGATCCTGCTCGGGCAACCCGAACTGAACGACCTGCTGCACAGTCACGAACTGCGGCAGCTGGCCCAGCGCGTCACCGCCCGCTATCACCTCCGCGCGCTGTCGCGTCCGGAGGTGGCGGCGTATATCCGCCACCGGCTCGCGGTGGCGGGCTGCCGCGCCGAGCTGTTTTCACCCGCGGCCCTGCGCCTTGCCGCGCGCCGCACCGGCGGTGTACCGCGCCTGATCAACCTGCTCTGCGATCGCGCCCTGCTGGGAGTCTATGCCAGCGGTGGCCGCGAGGTGACCCGCGCGGTACTGCAGCGTGCGGCACGGGAGGTACTTCCGCCCACGCCACGCCGTCGTGGTGTTCTGCCCTGGGCACGTGGCGCCATGCTGGCGACCGGGGTTGCCGGTGCCTTGATCCTCGCCGCCGGCTACGCCATGCAGCACCGCACGGCGGATGTCTGGCCGGATCTGCTGGCGACCGAGGCCGCGGTCGAGGATGCGGCCCTGGCACAGCTGCAGCGCCTGTGGGATGTCGAGGCCGTGGCCTGTGAGGCCATGAGCGGCGAGCTCTTCTGCCAGCGCCTCAACGGCGATGCACGGACGCTGCTGGAGCGGGGACGGCCCGCGGTGGTTGAACTCGAGGCCGGTGGCGTGCGCGGTCACGCGCTGCTGCTGGCCCGCGA
The DNA here is from genome assembly GCA_050485745.1 of Gammaproteobacteria bacterium. Taxonomy (GTDB): domain Bacteria; phylum Pseudomonadota; class Gammaproteobacteria; order Pseudomonadales; family CAMLJR01; genus JBJHBY01. The sequence goes on from JBJHBY010000019.1 coordinate 20,635, forward strand.
TGGCGATCAGCTGACCCTGCAGGTCGGGGACCAGCGCGTCGATGTGAGCCAGCGCAGCCTGCGCCGTCTCTGGCGGGGGCATGCGCTGCTGCTTGACCCGCTGCCGCCGGGTCGCAACGACGACACCGAATGGCTGCGGTCGCGTTTGCTGGCGCATCTGCAGGAGCTGCCCGAACCGGCGGAGGCATGGCGGCTGTCGCACCTGCATGAAGCGGATCGGCGCGGTGCGGGGGCGGCTTTTCCCCAGCAGCATTTTGCCGCTCTCGAAGCTGATCCCGCCGCCCGGGAGCGTGCGCTCATTCGCCAGTTCCAGCAGCGCGAGAAACTGCAGCCCAGCGGTGAGCTCGACGCGGCAACGCGGCGTCATCTGCGCGAGCTGGCCGCGAACCGTGGGCCGCGCCTCGCCAGTGTACGCCAGAGGCTCCGCTGAGCCATTGCCGAATTGTTCAGAGGTGCCCTAGATGTCGTACATTCTCGACGCGCTGAAGAAGTCAGAGCAGGAGCGCCAGCGCGGCCAGGCCCCGAATCTTGGCAGCATCCACGATGTACCGCCTCCGGCGCCGGCGCGCAACAGGGCTCCGCTGCTGTTGCTGGCTCTGCTGGTTGCCGTCGGGCTCGGTACCGGGGGCTGGTGGGCAGGGCAGTCGCTGCGTCCGGCCACTGCCGTTCCGCATCCCGGGGCAGCGGCACCCGGGGGCGAAGCGGCACAGGTGGCGCCTGCCCCGATAGCGGAAACGCCGCCTCCACAGGCCGCGCAGGAGGAGAGTTCGTCATCACTGCCGGTACCCGCGGAGGTGGCACTGGATACGTCGCGCTCGCCGCCCCGGGCATTGTGGGAGCTGCCGGATGATGTGCAGCGCCGTCTGCCGGCGATGACCTTTTCCTTTCACGTTCATGCCAGTGATCCCGCACGGCGCACGATCATCATCAACAATCGTCGCCTGCGCGAGGGCGAGCGGGTGGCGGAAGAGGTTGTGCTGGAGGAGATCACCGAGGACGGCGTGATCCTGCTGCACGACCGCCACCGCATTCATATCCCGGTGCTGGAGGGCTGGTAGGGCCGCTCAGTCCGTCTCGGCGCGGCGCGGGCCGAAGGTGTCGAACTCCGGCAGCTCCAGTGGTTCACCGCGCAGAAACTTGCCCTCGGTGTAGCGCGTGCGCAGCTCCCGCATCTGCTGGTAGCGCCCGGCGCTGACCCGATCGGCGTCCTCCTCTGTGTTGATGATCACCGGGTGAATGAATACCATCAGGTTACGCTTGACCTGGCGCGTGGTGGTGCTGCGGAACAGGCCGCCGACGATGGGCATGCTGCCGAGCACCGGCACGCGGCTCTCGATGCGCTGCTGCTCATCCGAAATCAGCCCCCCCAGCACCAGGATGCTTTCATCCTCGACCAGAACCTTGGTACTGATGGAGCGCTTGTTGGTGACGATGTCCCGCGCCTCCTCCACGCTTTCCGCCAGCGTTTCCACTTCCTGCAGGATCTCCAGGGTGATGGCGTCACCGCGGTTGATCTGCGGAGTAATGCGCAGCTTCACACCGATGTCCTCGCGGCGGAAGGTCGTGAAGGGGTTTTCCGTATCCGCCGCGGCGCCGGTCGCCTGCCCGGTGATGATGGGGATATTGGAGCCGACGATGATCTGGGCCTCCTGGTTGTCCAGGGTCATCACCGAGGGTGTCGACAGGATATTGGCCTCGGTACTGGTGGCCAGGGCGCGCAGCAGGGCCCTGAGGCTGCCATTGCGGAAGAAGCCCAGGCTGAGGCCGGAGCCGAGCAGGGCGGAGGCATCACCCGGTGCAGCCTCCGCCGGAACCAGACCGAAACGTGTCGTCGCCTGCAGTCCGTCGCCGCCGAGGCTGGTGCTCCACTCGACGCCGAGCCGCTGCAGGAAATCCTGGCTGACCTCGACGATCACCGCCTCGACCAGCACTTGCGCGCGGCGGATGTCGAGGCGTTCGATGACATCCTCCATGCGCTCCAGCAGGTCCGGCGGCCCACTCAGGATCAGTGCGTTGGCGCTGTCCGAAGCCTCGATGCTCACAGCTGCGCTGCGCAGGGCCTGGTCGCGGGCGTCTTCCTGCACCGACCCACTGAGTCCACGCAGGACGGGCACCAGCTCACTCGCCTTCAGGTAATTGATGTACACCACGCGGGTACTGCCGCCCCCGGTGATCGGCTGGTCGATGCGTCGTACCAGATCAGCCACCTGGCGCCGCGCAACGGCATCGCCGGCCAGCAGCAGGCTGTTGGAACGCTGGTCGCTGGCAATGCTGAGTTCGCGACCCTGCTGGCCACCGCTGGCACGGAACAGGCTCTGCGCCAGGTCGGCCACCTCGCGGGCATCGGCGTGCTCCACCCTGATGACCTCGAAGGCAAGGCTGCCACTGCGGTCAATGTGCCGCACGAGCTCCACCAGGCGACGCACGTTGGCGCCGTCGTCGGCCAGCAGCAGGCTGTTGCTGGCCGGGTAGGCGGCACTGTGGCCAGTGCTGGCGAGTAACGG
>JBJHBY010000020.1:0-23041 GCA_050485745.1 Gammaproteobacteria bacterium
CCCTGGCACAGACCTGCCAGAGCATTGAGCAACTGTCCCCCGGAGAACAGCTCAGTGCCATTCGCCAGATCCAGCCCAACCAGGTTTCCGCCCAGGCCAACAGCGCACGCTTGCAGCAGGCGCGCCAGGACAACAACCTGCGCGGCCGCCTGCAAAATCTGCGCAGTGGCAGCGCGCGGGGACTCAGCCTCGCCGGCCTGAGCCTGCACTCGGATCAGGGCAGCGTGCCCCTGGGCCGGGCCCTGGATACCGCCGCCAGGGGGCAGCGCGGGCAGGCCAGTGATGACGGGACGCGCTTCACAACACCGACCGCCGCGGACCACGCCCACTTCGCCAGTCCGGGCATGCTGTCCCTGGCCGAGGTGATGCCACTGCGCTACGAGGGCATGGACGAAGCCAGGGACAACCCCACCGGGCAGAGCCGGCAAACTCCGGCCGCTTTCGCCGACACCCCCTGGGGGCTTTTTCTGACCGGTCGCATCAACCGTGGCGACATCCGTCGCCGCGGCGGCCAGCCGGGCCTGGATTTCGACACCCTGAGCCTGACCGGGGGTCTCGACTATCGCTTCGATGCGCGCCTGGTCGCAGGCGCCGCCATCGGCTACAGCCGCACCGAGAGCGATTTCAGCGGCAACCAGGGGCGCATGGACGCAGACAGCTGGACCTTGTCCGTCTACGGCAGCTACGCCCCGAACGAGCACGCCTGGCTGGACTGGATGGCGGGCTACAGCCGCAACGACTACCAGGGCCGGCGCCGGCTGCAGTTCGGTGAGATCGACAGCATCGCCCGCTACAGCACCGATGGCCACCAGTATCACCTCAGCCTGGGCGGTGGATACGACTGGCACCGGGGAGCCTGGCAGTATGGTCCTTACGTCCGGGTCAACTACCTGCACACACTGATCGACAGCTACCGGGAGCGTGGCGGCGCAGGCCTTGCCCTGCACATCGGCAATCAGCAGGAGCGCCTGTTCGAGACGGCGCTGGGAGGGCGACTGTCCCGCGCGGTTTCGATCCCGCAGGGCGTGCTGATACCGGGCCTGGATATCGAATGGGTACGGGACTGGCACGACGGCCACCGCCGTATCAACGCCGGTCTGGTGGAAGCACCGGGCAGTGGCCGCTTCGCGGTCACCACCCGCTCGATCAGCCCACGCCACGTCAATATTGGCGCCTCACTGACCGGGGTCTTCGCGCAGGGTCGTTCCGCGTTCATCCGCTACCAGACGGTCAGCAACAGCCGCGACGTCGATGAATACAGTATCGAGGCGGGCCTGAGGCTGGAGTTCTGACGCCGGGCTCAGTCCGGCTGCAGCGCGCTGCGCATGCGCGGTCGGTAGTCCCATACCGACAGACGTTCCGGCCTGACGCACAGCGCGTATTCGTCCGCCTTGCGCGATAGCAACCAGCTGGAAAAGGCACTCGGCCGGCTGCCCAGGTAACGCTGCACCAGTCGCTCCAGCCACTCGCCCCCCGCCTCGGGCAACAGCTCCACGCGCCCGTGACCACGAACGCCGTAGTACGGCGGATGATTATTGGCGACTTCGAGCCCCACCCGGGCATCGCCGCGCAGATAGTCGAGTATGCGCGCGGACTGGTGGGTCGCGCACCAGAAGGCCCCGTCATGCCAGGCAAACCAGAGCGGCACGATGGCGGGAAAGCCCGCCGGTGTATGGCAGGCCAGGCGCAGCGGAGTATCGCAGTCGCGCAGGTAGTCGTCCAGATCGGAACGCTCCCAGGGGCCGTGCAGGCTGAATGCACCAGACATGAATACTCCTCACAGGCAATGGGCAGGCCGCAGCGCTCAACCAGCGCGGCGTTGGTTCCGGGTCAGTGGTGGCCGCGACTCCACCCAGTCGAGCAAGCCGCGCCAGCTGTCGCGGTCATCCGCTACACGCCGTCCGGGGAGCTCGAAAATACCCAGCCCCTGCTCGAAGGCCCGCACATAATGCTGGGTATCGCGCAGGGTCGCCACGAACGGAATATTGAGCGACCGCAGAAACAGTTCGAGCTTGCCATAGACCCGGGTGTGGCGTCGCGCACGATTGGCCACCACCGCCAGGCGCTCGTCCTGGCGGCTGAGTTTCGCCACCAGCAGCAGGTCGGCCACACAGCGTGAGGCGGCATGGATATCCACCTCGGAGGGCAGCACCGGAATCAGAATCGCGTCAGCCTCGTGCAGAGTACGCTGGTAGGCAGTCAGATCCAGCCCCGCCGGAGAATCGATCACCACACGCCGGGTCTCGGCCTGCACGCGCAACGCCCAGCTGCGGGTCACCCCCGCGGCCTGACGCCAGGCCGCAATGACCTGGATGGGCGCGGCGGTATCCGGACGACGGCTGCCCCAGTATGTCGCAGAGCCCTGACCGTCGAAATCCATCAGCGCCGTACACAACCCCTGGCTGGCGTAGTAACTGGCCAGATTGGTGGCCAGCGTGGTCTTGCCGGACCCGCCCTTGGGGTTGAGTACCATGATTCGCCGCATCACTGCCATCCATCGGTGACTGCCGGATAGGCACAGTGTAGCGCTCCCTCGGCGCCGGGGCAGCAGCCGACCACTGGACAAAACCCGGACGCGACTCAGCGGCGACGCGAACGCCCTGCCATGCCCAGCAACGCCAGCGCGACCACCCCCAGCAGGGCTCCGGCCTGCACCAGGTCGCGGCCGCTGCGACCCAGTAATGCGCTGACCGGGTTCCATTTGTGCAGGACCGAGAAGACCCGCGCCTCGGCGCGCTGCAACGGCGACAGGCGCTCCAGCCACTGACCGCTGAAGGGGTCAACAAACCACCAGGCGCCCTCGACATCCAGGGCCCGAACCACAGGCAGGCGGCGGTGCCTGAAGTCGTAGGTCGGCGAGTAGCCACTGACCCGGGCCATCGAAGCCTGATCGATATCGATGCCAATGTCCCCGGCAGCGGCGCGCAGCCAGTAGCGTCCCAGTTCCTCGACACCCAGTGCCAGGGCTTGCCCGGACCGGAGATTGAGCACCTGCGGTTGCGGCGCAGGCCCGGCCACGTGGTGGTGATGCCCGGGCCGCAGTTCCCGGGTGGGCTGCAACCACAGGTAAGGCACATCCCCCGGGCCAGCCACCAGCCCGGCAGCGGCGACAGGGCTGGCGGCCAGCACCGGATCCGCGGGCAAGCTGAATGCCCGTCCCGTTCCGGCCGGCAGCGGCGCAGGCAGGCGCAGGGCAGGTTCGGTGGAGGACACCACAACGTGGAGCAGGCCGCTCAGCACCATCACCAGCAGCACCGGCAACAGCCAGGGCGCGAGGCGCCGATGCCAGCGGCGCACGCCTCGCCCCGGCCGGGGCCTGCCCCGGCGCTGCAGCCACAGCAGCGCACCACTGCCAGCCGTGACCAGCAACGCCAGCATGATGCCGGCAATCAGCGCACGCCTTCCGGCTTCGGGCACGCCATTGAAGCTGTGCAAGGTGCGGAACAGCGCCTGCAGGCGCCTTTTGCGGGTATCGCTGATCGCGGTCAGCGCCCCGGTTTCCGTGTGTACGTGCAGAACCAGGCCATCCGGCGTATCGAATGCCACACGATAAACCGGCAACAAGCGGTTGACCGCCGGATAATCCGCGTCGAAGTGATCCTGAAAGCGCAGCTCCAGCAGTGCGGTATCGGGGAGGCCGCTGTAGCGGCGCGCCAGCCACTCCGCCTGTGCGGCATCGGTGTCATCGGGCAGCCGGGCGCCCGCAAGGTCATGGTAGCGCCGCGGTTCGGTCAATGCGTGGGTGAGCTGCCAGCGCGCGCCCTCGGGGCCAGGCACCAGACGCACTACCCGCACATCGCGCAAGGCCTCCGGGGCCAGTTGCGCCGCCGCGCGAACCACGGCGGCGGCATCCAGCGACAGCACGGGCGGGGCGAACTGTTGCGGCCGCGGGCCGATGACGGAGAGCAATGGGTGGATCAGGCCAGACAACACCCAGACCAGCAACGCGCCGAGGGCCAACCACAACAGACGCCGATGCCAGCGCGCCGCCAGGCGGGCCATGGCTGTCGTGGCGGGCACGGGCTTCGGGGCCGGCATTACAGCGCTCCTCGTCAGACCAGAAAAGTCAGGCCCGGAAAGGCAAGCCAGGAAAGCCAGGCCGGGAAAGTCAGGCCAGGACAGCGGCCGAGAAGCGCCTATTGTAATCGGCGCGGCCAGGGCCACCCTGCGACGCGATGCCGCAGGTGCCAGCGCCAGCACCGGTAAAGGTTGAGCCCGGGCTCAGGCCGGCAATTCAACCCGTACCTGACCGGTGACATGATCCCCGAGGCCGTTGCGGCCCACCACTTTCAGCTCCACGCAGCGGCTCTCGGCGTCCACCGCCAGCACCTCGCCTTCGAGGGTCATGCGATCCCCCGGATAATTGGGAGCGCCGAGACGGATCGACACCTTGCGCAGGCGCGCATCCGGCCCTGCCCAGTCGGTGACATAGCGCCCTACCAGCCCATTGGTGGTGAGGATGTTCATGAAGATGTCGGGCGAACCCAGTTCACGGGTCGCGTCCTGGTCGTGGTGCACGTTCTGGTAGTCCCGGGACGCGATGGCACCCGCTACGATCAGCGCCGTGTAGATGTCGATGGGCAGGGGTGGCAGGGTTTCTCCCACCGAGACTTGCGCCAGCGTTCTGGAAGCGTTCATATCCGCGCCTCCAGATTGCTGTCGGTTGCGAGTTGCTGCCCAAGCCCGGCCAGTTGCCGGCGCGCGCCACCCAGGCTGAACTCCAGGCCCTTGCCCCAGAGATAGAAGCGGTGGATCGGGTAGTCGACATCCGCGCCCATGCCGCCGTGCAGATGCTGCGCGGTGTGGCCGACACGATGGGCAACCTCGGCGGCCCACCACTTGGCCGTGCGGGCATCGGCCGCTGCATCCAGCCCGGAGGCCAGACGCCAGCTGGCCTGCCAGTAAACCGAGCGCAGGGCTTCGATGTCGACATAACCATCGGCAGCGCGATGGGACACGGCCTGGAAGGCCGCCAGCGGTTTGCCGAACTGAGTCCGCTCGGTGGTGTAAGTCGCGGTGCGACGCAGCGCCTCCTCGGCCACCCCCAGGGTCAGGGCCGCCATCCCGGTCCAGGTCTGCTGCAGCACAGTGGCGGCAATCGCACCGCCGGCACCCGCATCACCCAGTGCCGCGTCGGCGGCAATGCTGACACCATCCAGGTGCAGCTGCCAGCGCGGCTCGTAGTGGGTCATCCGCTGCGGCTCCAGGCTCACGCCCGCCAGGCCGGGATCAACCAGGAACCAGCGCAGCGCATCATTCGCGTCCCTTGCCGGCAGCAGGACGACCGCGGCGCCCTCAGCGTAGGGCACCTGCTCCAGGCTGCCCCTCAGGCGCCAGCCCTCACCCACAGCCTCGGCCCGCGGCAACGCGGCCTCACCCTGTGCCAGTTCCACCAGGGCGGCGGTCATGTAATGCTCACCCCGGGCCAGGGCCGGCAGCCAGCGCTGCTGCTGCGCCACGGAACCGAAACCGAGCAGCGCCGGAGCCACCATCACCAGGCTTTGCAGCAGCGGAACCGGCGCCAGCACCCGCCCCTGTTCCTCCAGCATCAGACCGACCTCGAGAAAGCCGAAGCCGCTGCCCTCGCAGGACTCGGGCAGGGCCAGGCCTAGCAGGCCGGATTCCGCCAGGGTCTGCCACAGGCTCTGGTCGGGGACTGGCGCACCCTGGCGGTGGTAGTCATCGGTCACGCGGTCGCTGAATATCTGCCGCGCCAGATCGCGCACCGCCAGTTGGTCTTCAGAGAATGAAAATTCCATGTCGAGACACCTCTCCCGGAGGATGAGCGGGATGGCCAGGACCATCCCGTGTGGTCGATTCGGGCCGATCGATGACCGGCCCTCGATTCAGGCTGTCTTGTGCGGGCGGTACTTGAACACGCGAAAGCGCATGTCCGCGACTTTCTCACCGCGCTGATTCCAGTACTCGGCCAGTTCGGTAATAAAAAAGCCAACCCCCAGCGCCGTGGTCTTTTCCGCGGACACACTCTCGATCTGCGAAGTGTGGTGGATACGATCACCCGGGCGCAGGGCCTCGAAGTATTCCTGCTCGCAGTTCACCGCCACCACCGCCGGATAGCCACTGGCCTCGAGCAGTTCAAACATGGCGAAGGGCTCGCGTTCGTCGGAGCCGGGGGCGTGGCGGCCACGGTATCCACGCATGGTCCAGGCCTGCAACATGGTCGGCGGGGCAACGATGCCGCCGTGCACGGACTGCGCGGCCACCTCGGCATCGGTATAGACCGGATTGTCATCCCCCATGGCATCACACCAGTGGCGGATCATCGCCTCGTTGACCGCATCCCAGCCGTAATAGGGCCCCACCGGCTTGCCGACGCAATCCTGCAGGGCACTGTCGAGTTGTGCCGGATCACTGCTCATGATGCTTCCCCCTGATCGTGCCCGGTGCGGCGCACCAGGGCGAGTACCTTGCCTGCGTGTTGCAGACGCTGTGCCGGCGGGTTCTCCAGGAACAGGCCGCGGTAAAACAGGACCGACAGCCACTCGGCCATCGCCTCCTCGCAAAAGCCCAGGCGCTGCAGGGCCGGGTCGCGCTCGACGTAGTAACTGCTGAGGGTACGCTGCCCCGCCTGACCCAGGGCATACACCACCAGTTCAGCCTCGTCTTCGGAGAGGACGCTACCGGGGAAAATCTTCGGCAGCAGGTCCACCAGCTGGCGCAATCTCCAGGCATTGGAGCGATTCCAGCGCTCGCGAAACAACTCGCTCTCGTCGCTGAGCTGAAACACGCAGCGCATCAGGCCCGGGTGCCGCGCGTAGCTTTCGACCATCACCCGGTGGTGCGCCAGAATACGCCCGAACCAGTCGCCCCGCGGCACATCGGCCTCGATGCGATGAGTATCCTCAAAGGTGGCGATGAAATCTTCCAGCACCTCCGTCACCAGGGTGCGGAGATCCTTGAAGTAGTGATAGAACAGGCCTGTGGCCACACCCGCCTGGCGCGTGACATCGGTGATGCGCATGCCGTGATAACCGGCCTCCTCCAGCACCACCTGCGCCGCGGCCTTGAGCCGGGCGCGCGCCTGCTCGCCCCTGGCGCTGAGCGCCTTGCCCTGCTGGCGCTGGCCCGCTTCTGTCACCCCTTGCCCTCACCTGGCCACTGTCATTGCAGCAGAGTATATTGAAATTGAATACAAATTCAATATTCAATATGATGCAGGCAAGCACAACACCATCACGCCACCGCCAGCGGAGCATGATCATGCACGTCAGCCACACGCCGGAACAACGCGAGCTGCGCCAGACCCTGCGCACCTACTTCAACCAGCTGATGACCCCCGAGTTGCGCGAGGCCACCCGCGGCAACGAGGGCGGCGATGCCTACAAGCAGGTCATCCGCCAGATCGGAAAGGATGGCTGGCTCGCTCTGGGCTGGCCCAAAGAGTACGGCGGCCACGCGCGCGGCGCCTGTGATCAGCTGATTTTCTTCGAGGAAGCACAGCTCGCCGGCGCCCCCCTGCCCTTTGTCACCATCAACACGGTGGCACCGGCGCTGATGGAGCACGGCTCGGAGGCCCACAAGCGGGAACTGCTGCCGAAGATCGCAGCGGGGGAACTGCACTTCTGCATCGGCTATACCGAGCCCGCGGCCGGCACCGACCTCGCCGCCCTGAAAACCAGCGCGGTGCGCGACGGTGACGACTACGTGATCAACGGCACCAAGATCTTTACCTCCAGCGCCGAAGCCGCGGACTATGTGTGGATGGCCGCGCGCACCGACAGCGAGTGTGCCCGCCCCCATCAGGGCATCACCATCTTCATCGTGCCCACCGGGCAGCCGGGGTTCAGCTACTCACCCATCCACACGGTGGGCGGTGTGCGCACCAACGTCAGTTACTATGACAATGTGCGCTGCCCCGCCAGCATGATCGCGGGCGAACTCAACGGCGGCTGGAAGCTGATCACCTCCCAGCTCAACCACGAGCGCGTCGGTCTTGCCGCCATCGGGGTCTCCGGACTGGGCATCTACCAGCGCGTCCTCGAATGGGCACGCAGTGCAAACGACCGGGGTGAACGCGCCATCGATCAGGGCTGGGTGCAGGACACCCTGGCCGAAGTGCACAATCGCCTCGAAGCCATGCGCCTGCTCAACTGGCGCATGGCCTGGATGATGGACCAGGGCGAGCCGGACCCGGCCTTTGCCTCGGCCCTGAAAATCTACAGCACGGAAACCCTGATCACGGTCTATCGATTGATGATGGATGTACTCGGCGACCAGGCCCTGCAGCGCAGGAGCGGACCCGGGGACAACCTCGCCGGGGACATCGAGGAAGAGTACCGCAAGTGCCAGATCAACACCTTTGGCGGTGGTATCGCCGAGGTCATGCGCGACCTGGTCGCGGGCTTTGGGCTGAATATGCGCGCCTACCGGCGCTGATAGCCTGGCTGCGACCTGCTGCGCGCCGGCCCGGCGGCGTTATTAACCCGGCAATGAATATTGTCGGGTTAATGCGGCACAGGGATGTGCCGGCCATTGGCCGAAGGCCAATGCAAGCCCTGAAAATACCAGGGGTTCCGCGCAACCCCGCCAGTATTTCCAGGGCGCGCATGCAAACAGGAAGGGATACCTGTTTGCATGCCAGGTTAATAAAACGGGCTCCAGGGGCCGGCACCACGATCACTCACGATCTTTCAGGGAGAGTTCAATGACCGTCAGCCGCGAAGAAACCCAGGCCATGTTCGACAAACTGGCCGCGGGGGCGATGAAGCACACCCCGGAACAGACCTACACCGTTGCAGACCGCTTCGAGGAGCACGCCCGGGATTTTCCCGACCGGGTCTTCCTCATCGACGGCGACACCCGCATCACCTACGGCGAGATGAACCGCCAGGCCAACCGCTATGCCGACGTCGCGCTGCGCATGGGGCTGAAACCGGGCGACGTCGGCGCCGTGATGGTCGAGAACCGGCCGGAGTTCTTCTATGCCTGGGTGGGGCTGGCCAAGATCGGCGCCATCGGCGCGCTGATCAACACCTTCGCCCGCGACCAGGCCCTGGCCCATGCCATCGAGGTCACCCGCTCGAAACTGCTGTTCATCGGCGCCGAGTGCGTGCCCCTGTTCAACACCCGCCCGGAACTGGCGGAGCGCTGCCAGACCCTGGTCATCGCCGATCCGCAGCACCCCGACACGGCATTGCCCGCGGGCACCCGCGCCATCGAGGCGCTGCTCGCCGACGCCAGCGACGCCAACCCCGACGCAGCCCTGCGCAAGGATGTGGTCGGCGCCAGCCCCCTGCACTATTGCTTTACCTCCGGCACCACCGGGCTGCCCAAGGCCGCGATCATCAGCCACGCGCGCTGGCTCAGCGTCGGCGACGGCTGGAAGAACCTGCTCGACATTACCAGGGACGACGTCTTCTACTGCATGCTGCCACTGTTCCACGGTGCCGCGGGCATGTCGCTGACCTCCAACGCCCTCGCCGCCGGCGCCACCATGGTGCTGCGCCGCAAGTTCTCCGCCTCGCGTTTCTGGGATGACGTGCGCCGCCACGGGATCACCGCCACCCAGTACATCGGCGAAATCTGCCGCTATCTGGTCAACCAGCCGCCGCAACCGAACGACCGCGAACACAGCCTGCGGGTGATGACCGGCGCCGGCATGACCGCCGAGGTGTGGCGGCAGTTCCTCGACCGCTTCGGTGACATCCGTATCTGTGAGGGCCTGGGGGCGACCGAATCCAACTGCAGCCTGTCCAACCCGGACGGCAAGATCGGCGCCGTGGCACGCATCCCCTTCCCGGAGCGCTCCAACGCCCGACTGGTCCGCTACGACGTTGAAAACGACTGCCACGTCCGCGACGCGAAAGGACATCTGGTGGAGTGCAAACCTGGCGAGGTTGGTGAACTGATCGGCATGATCCTCGATATCCCGGGGCTGATGGCGGGCCGCTTCGAGGGCTATACCGATCCGGCGGCCACCGAGAAAAAGATCCTGCGCAATGTGTTCCAGGATGGCGATGCCTGGTTCAGCACTGGCGACCTGCTGATGCGCGACGAAGACGACTACTACTACTTTGTCGACCGCATCGGTGACACCTTCCGCTGGAAGAGCGAGAACGTCTCCACTACCGAGGTGGTGGCCGCGCTGGAGGACTACCGCGACGCGGAGCTGATCAACGTCTACGGAGTCAAGGTGCCGGAGCACGAAGGCCGTGCCGGCATGGCGGCAATCCAGATGAAGCCGGGGCGCAGTTTTGATCCCGCCGCATTCTTTCAGGTCGCCACCGCCAGCCTGCCCCATTACGCGGTGCCCCTGTTCCTGCGCGTCAGCGAGGAAGCCGACCTGACACCGACCTTCAAGGTGCGCAAGGTCGACCTGCAGAAACAGGGCTACGACCCCGCGCAGGTGGCGGACCCGCTGTATGTGCTCAGCCGCGAGCAGGAAACCTATTTGCCCTGGAGCGAGGAAGCACTGGCCGCGCTTGGAGTGAAAGCGTTTCGGGGGTGAGGACGCGGGCGAGACGCGAAAAGCTAGACGCTAGACGTCAGACGCATATAGCCTCCCCCACGCGGCGCCCTCGCGTCTCGCGTCTCGCATTACCCTGCTACACTACGCCCCCGCATCGAGAACTCCACGGGAGGCCCCATGGCAACGATTGCAATCACCGGTGCCGCACGCGGCATTGGCCTGGAGATGGCGCGGCAGCTCAGCGCCCGCGGTGACGAGGTCATCGCCATCTGCCGCGAAAGCAACGACGACCTGGCGGCACTGCCCCTGCGCGTCATCGACGGCATCGACGTCACCCGCAACGATGATGTGCAACGCCTGGCGCGGGAGCTCGATGGCAAGCACCTCGATGCACTGATCAACAACGCCGGCATCCTCACCAGCGAAACCCTCGACGACCTCGACCTGGAGCGCATCCGCCGTCAATTCGAGGTCAATAGTATCGTTTTTTTGGCCGTCAGCCAGGCGCTGCTGCCCTGTCTGGGCCAGGGCTCGAAGCTGGTGATCATCACCAGCCGCATGGGTTCGATCGATGACAACGGCTCAGGCGGCATGTACGGCTACCGCATGTCCAAGGCCGCGGCCAACATGGCGGCGAAAAGCCTGGCTATCGATCTGCAACCCCGCGGCATCGCAGTGGGGCTGTTTCATCCCGGCCTGGTCGCCACGCGCATGACCGGCTTCAATGGCATCGAGCCCGCCGCGGCCGCGACGCAACTGATCCAGCGCCTGGATGCCCTGACACCCGAGACCTCCGGCGTGTTCTTCCACGCCAGCGGTGAAACCCTGCCCTGGTGAGCCCGGCATGCCAGAACTGATCGCCCCACCCGAACCCCAACTGTTCAGCGCCTATGGCACCCTGTTGATGCAGTCCGGGCACCGCTTCGCGCGCCAGCTCGGCCGCCACTACAAACCCTCGGTGCACGGCCACAAGACCTGGGGTTCCAGTTTTCTGCTGATGGATTTTCTCGAACAGCAGCGGCTGCTGCGCCGCGGTACCCGCGTGCTGGAGCTCGGCTGCGGCTGGGGCGCCACCAGCGTGCACTGTGCGCGACGCTTCAAGGCAAGGGTCACGGGCCTGGACCGGGATGCCGATGTATTCCCTTTCATGGAGGTTCAGGCCTCGCTCAACGACGTGCGCGTCGATACCCTCGAGTCCGATTTCGACGGGCTGCGCGGGGAGGCGCTGTCCGGCTTTGATGTGCTGCTCGGGGCCGATGTCTGTTTCTGGAACGAACTCAGTGACAGCCTGCATAAACTGGTGCGACGCGCCGCGCGGGCCGGGGTGAGTCACGTGCTGATCGCCGACCCGGGGCGCCCCCCCTTTCATACCCTGTGCCGCCGCCTGCTGAAGCGTTACGAAGGCGTGCGCTACGACTGGTATGCCACCGAGCCGCGTCGCTACGAGGGCGAGATCCTGCACCTGCAGCTCGCTGCGGACTGAACCCGGCAGTTCAACTGGCTGAGCCCATGCCGCGGCAGACCCCCGCGGACATATCTCCCGCCCCGGTCCGGGCGTATGCTCGGGGCACACCGGCAACAACGGGAGCACCGGCATGGCAGACCTGCAGCATCTCTATTCACAGGCCGCGCGCAGCGGCCCACCGCTGTTTTTTCCCGACCCAGAGGTCCCGGTCGTGTTCAACTTCGACCAGGGCCTGGCGGCACCGGAGACCTTTCCCAGCGAGACCCTGATGCGCCTGGCGCAGACCGTGCTGCAGCGCGATGGCGCCCAGGCCCTGGAGTACTTCGATGCCGCCACCGGCTACGAGGAGCTGGTGTTCGGCTACAGGGGCCTGCGCCAGGCGCTTGCGCAGACCCTGCACGAACGCGACGGGCGCGACATCGACCCCACCGGCCTCATCCTCACCTCGGGCTCGGTCCAGGCGATTGCCCTGGCGATCAGCGCTTACCTCGACCGCGGAGACGTGGCCATCGTCGAGGCCGCGACCTTCCCCTATGCGGTGCGCTACATGGAAATGGCCGGGGCCGAGGTGCTGAGCGTCCCGGTAGATGACGACGGCATGGATGTCGACGCCCTGGCGCGTTTACTGGACGAGCTGCGCGCCGCCGGCAAGCGCGTCAAGCTGGTCTACACCATCGCCACCTTCCAGCTCCCCACCGGTGCCGTGCTGTCCCTGCCGCGACGGCGGCGCCTGCTCGAACTCGCCGATAACCATGACTTTCTGGTGCTGGACGACCACGTCTACGGCGCCCTGCGCTTCGAGGGCAAGCCCGTACCGAGTTTGTTGTCCCTCGACCAGGCCGGACGCGTGCTGCAGGCGGACGCCTTCAGCAAGACCATTGCACCGGGGCTGCGTCTGGGCTGGATGGCCGGGCATCCACAGGCGATCGCCGCCCTGGCCGCGGTGCGCCAGGATCTCGGTGTCAGCCAGTGGCTGTCGCGCCTGATGACCGAGTTCCTGCGCGAGGGCCTGATGGAGTCCCACCTGGCCCGGGCCAATGCGGTCTACCGCAGGAAGCGCGACCTCGCCGTGGCGGCGCTGCGCGAGCACTGTGGCGATTTCGTACGCTTCCGTATCCCGCAGGGCTCGTTCTACCTGTGGCTGGAACTGGCCGACGGCGTGGACTGGGAGCGCGTCGGCGCACTGACGGCACAGCGCGGCGTCTTCTGCCGCCCCGGGGAACGCTTCCTCGGTGAGAGCGGACGCCGCTTCTTGCGCCTGGCCTACAGCCATGTCGCCGAGGACGTGATCGGCCCCGGTATCGCCGCGCTGGGCGAGGTGCTGCAACAATGCGCGCGGAAGGATTGAGTGCAGGACTGAGCGCAAACACTGACGAGGACAAGACCATGCCGAAGATCGAGCGCTTCAACCCCCCGGGCCATGAGTTCCCCGGCATGTCACAGGCGGTGCGGGCAGGCGAGTGGATTCTGGTTTCCGGCCAAGTGGCGCTGGACGCGGACGGCCGCGTCATTGGTGAGGGCGACGCCGAAGCCCAGGCGGAGCAGGTATTCCGCAACCTGCGCGCCGCGCTGGAGGCCGCCGGCTCGAAGCTGGAGGACGTGGTGCGGCTCACCGCCTACCTGACCGACAGCAGCGCCTACCCCGGCTACGCCGCGGTGAAGAATCGCCTGTGCGGCCAGCATCCGCCGGCCAGCAGTGTGGTCATCGTCAGCGCCCTGCTGCTGCCCGAACTGCTGCTGGAAGTCGAGGCCGTGGCCTGGAGTGCATGAACAACTGGTAATGCCGGGGTGGCGCGGCAGCGTGCTAGTGTGAGCAGCTGGATTCGCTGACGACAAGAGAGGGTCAGACCATGGCTTCCGACAGCAATAACAGCCAGGCACCACAGATCAACCCCGGGGACATCCTCAACTGGCCAATGCTCAAGATCCGCTACCAGACGGACCCGGGACGCATTGCCGAACTCCTGCCCCCCGGTATCGACCCCGGTGCCGAGCCCAACGTCAACATCACCGTCTACAACTTTCCGGTACAGAACGAGCCCGAGTACGGTGTGGTGATCAGCGTCGATGCCGACTATAACGGCACCCGGGGCGAATACACCCTGTCGCTCGGCATCGACCAGGAAGCCCCCCTGTTCATCTGCCAGGAGCTGTGGGGCCAGCCCAAGTACCCGCTGGACACGGAATATTTTCGCCTGGCCAACCATGTCTTCGCCAAGGCCACCCACCAGGGTTATACCTTCCTGGAGTTCTCCGGCGAGATCGGCGCGGCCCTGCCCATCCCCGAGGACCACGACCAGAACGAGTGGTGGATCAAGTGCATGCGCTCGGTGGACAACACCCCCGGCAACTATGATTTCCCGCCGCATGTGGTGCGCATCTACAGCCGCTTTGGCACCGCCTACGTGCAGGAGGTCAAGGGCAAGCTGACCCTGCGCGAGAGCCCCTGGGACCCGATCGCCACACGCCTGCCGGTGCGCAGCGAACCCACCGCCCGGCTGTGGACGCCGATCTTCAAGGACCGCCGCATCACCCTCGAGGGCCAACTCGACGGCGATGCCTACTGGCCCTTTGCGGACACCATCAGCGGCACCCGCTGGCCCGGCGAGGGCGGCGGCCCGCGCAGGCAGCACGGCTGAACCGGCGACAATTCGAGAGGACTTGTTCATGCAGGATTTCAACAACAAGGTCGCGGTCATCACCGGCGGCGCCAGTGGCGTGGGGCGTTCCCTGGCCTTTGCCCTGGCGCGCCGCGGCGCGAAGGTGGTGGTGGCGGATGTCGATCGCGCCGGCCTGGAGAGCACCGAGCAGGCGCTCAAGGGCGAGGGCGCCCAGGCCCTGGGCGTCTACTGTGACGTCACCCGTGCGGACAGCGTGCAGGCTCTGGCCGCGGCAGCCCGCGACGCCTTCGGTGGCATCCACCTGGTGTTCGCCAACGCCGGCATCGGTGCCGGCGAGGGCGGCGCCATGTGGGAATACTCGGAGAAGGACTGGCAGTGGGCGTTCAATGTCAACGTCTGGGGGGTGATCAACTCGATCAATGCCTTCATGCCCATCCTGATGAGCCAGGGTGAGCCCGCGCACTTCGTCGTTACCGGCTCCGGCAACGGTGCCTTCGTGATCTATCCGGATGCACCGATCTACACTGCCACCAAAGCCGCGGTGCACGCCATCACCGAAAACCTGTACTACCAGGTCAAGGCAGCTGACAGCCCGGTGAAGGTACACGCCCTGTTCCCGGGGCCGTACATCGTCGACACCGGCCTGTTCAACTCGGACCGGGTCCGCCCCGAGGAACTGAAAAAGGAAGGCGCCACCCGCGACTCCGGCATCAGCTCCGTGGAAGACATGCGGCGCATGATGGCGGAGTTCGGCATGGAACTGCGTACCACCCACCCGGATGAAGTGGCCGACATGGCCCTCGCCGGACTGGAGAAGGACAAGTTCTGGCTGCTCGAGCTGACCGAGGAGACCGAGCAGAAGATGCGCGATCGCCTGGCGATGATTCTCGAGCGACGCGACCCCGAGGCCGCCTCGGTCGGCTGACGCACACCGCGGCAGCTTCTGGCACAGGGACGTGCCAAACTTGCGCTACGCCCCGAAACGAACCGCATCCAATCGTACAGACCGACCGGAGATGTCCCATGACCGCTGCAACCACGCTTCCGATTCCCTTTGGCTGGTATGGCGTCGCCTACTCCGCCGACCTGAAGCCCGGCGAGGTGAAACCGCTGCGCTACTTCGGGCAGGACATGGTGCTGTTCCGCAGCGAGGACGGCGGGGCTGCGGTGCTGGACGCCTACTGCCCGCACCTGGGGGCCCACCTCGGCCACGGCGGCCACATCAACGGTGACCGCGTGGTCTGCCCCTTCCACGCCTGGGAGTTCAGCGGTGACGGCTTCTGCCGCAACGTGCCCTATGCACGGCAGATGCCGCCCAAGGTGCAGGACAAGCAGGCCCTGTACGCGTATCCGGTGGTGGAGCGCAATCGCGTGATCTGGGTGTGGTATCACCCGCAGCGTGAGGCGCCGCTGTTCGAGGTTGTGGAACTTCCCGAGGCCACGGATCCGGAGTGGACGGATTTCCGCTGTTTCGAATGGGAGCTGAACTCCCATATTCAGGAAACCGGGGAAAACGCCGCGGATGCCGCGCATTTTTTGTATGTGCACCGCAACGCCGACGTGCCCAAAGGTGAGGTGCGCCACGAGGGCCACCGCCGCGAGGCCAACTACCAGTCACAGGCCCCGGCCATCGACGAGGACGGTAACTTCGACCGCACCGGCACCCAGTGGCGCGACACCTTTTTGCACACCTGCAACAACGGGCCGGGACAGAGTTGGCAGCGCTTCACCGGCGTCTCCAATATTGTGATGCAGGGCATCGTCACCCCGATCAGCGAGAGCCGCCTGCACCTGCGCTTTGCCTTTACCCAGCCAAGGAACCTGAACGCCGGACAGAAGATTCTCGCCGACGCCATCGTCGAGGAAATCTCCCGCCAGGTGGAGCAGGACATCCCGATCTGGGAGCACAAGATCTACCGCCCGGAGCCGATCCTCTGCGACGGCGACGGCCCCATCAACCAGTACCGCAAATGGTTCCGGCAGTTTTACGCCTGACCCGTCTCCCACCCGGCTGGGTTAGTCGCTACGCGGCGTAACCCAGCGCTCCCACTACCATTAAACCCCGCACCATGCATGGCCCGCGACCGGGCCAGCGCGGGAGCCTCAACGCCCGGCAGGCATAAAAAAACCGGAGTGTGTCACCACACTCCGGCCAACGGAGGTTAACTCCGGATGCAAGGTTTGCCTCAGAAGCGATAGAGCCCGGTCACGCCGAACTGGCGGGGGTTGATGACACGCTCATGGGGGATGGCGCCGGAACCAACCATGCCGGGCCCGGACATCACCGACTGACCAGCCATCGACAGATCGGCAACCATCGGCTCAAAGAACTCGTCGGTGACCGTCGCCTCCTTGTCGAACAGGTTCTTGACCCAGAATTTCAGATCCCAGGTACCTTCCATGCTGCGCAGGCCGGTGAACAAGTCGAAGGTCGCGAAGCTGGCGGAACGACGCTGGGTCAGCTGGGCGCGGCGATGACTGTTGAAGTTGTACAGGCCATCCACGTACCACTCGGAGCCAATCGCCTCGATGGGCAGGACGTAGTTCGCCATGGCCACCGCGGACCAGTTGCCGGTATCACCCCCGACCCGATTGCCGCTGCGGTCGCAGGTACGGAAGGTACCCAGGGACGAGACGAACGCCTCGCCGCTCGGGTCGTTGCAGGGCGCGCGCTTGTAATCGTCGAACTTGGCATCGTTGTAGGAAACAGCCAGCGAGCCGGTCAGGTTGTGGCTGAACACATAGGTGATATCGATTTCGGCACCCTTGGAGATCACCTCATTTGCATTGCGAATCACGGTGAAATCACGCCCCTGGAAGGCTCCGGACTCAAAAACAATCCCTTCATGCTGGACGTGGTAATCCTGGTAACGCTGGTAGTAAATCGCCGCGTTGAAGCGCAGACGGCGATCCAGCAGCTCGGATTTGTAGCCCAACTCGACGCTGTCGGAGGTTTCCGGATCAAACTTGGCCAATTCTTCAGGCAGGGTGCCCGCCAGGTCAAGGGACTGGCCGTCACTACGCCCCCCACGGTCATACGTGAAAAACAGTGTCTGGTCCGGGGCAATATGCCAGGACAACTTCGCCGTACCGGTCCAGGCAATGTAGCGGGTCGGCGTGCTGACTTCGCGCGAGTTGATCATCGGCCCACCACCCTGAATGAAGGTGAAGGCCGCATTGTCGGAGCCACGGCGCTCGTCCGACCAGCGCGCACCGAGGGTCAGGGTCCAGTCCTCGTGCAGGAACAGGGTGTTGTGGGTAAAGATACCCCAGTCCTCGGAACTGCTCAGGAGGTTTGCTTCCGTCAACAATGGCAGGGGCTGCCAGTTGAAGGCTCCATCCACGTTCATGACCGTCTGAATGGTATCGACATTGGTATCCGCCCGGTTATTGGCGTAGTAGATACCCCCCATCCAGTCCCAGAACTCGTTGCCGGAGGACGCCAGGCGCAGTTCGGTGTTGAACAGCTTGTTGAAGTTGATGTGGGTATCCTGCACGCGCTGCGGAATATCCGTGTAGTCGAAGTCCAGGCGCTCACGGTTGCTGCCGTGGGCGAACAGGCTCTGGGAGGTCAGGGTCGCCCACTCCATGTTGTAGTTGACTTCGAGGATGGTCTGGTTGAAACGGTTGGCCTCGTAGCGCGGCTCGTCACCTAGGTTCTTGCGATCGTAGCGGCTGACTGTGTCCGTTTCGCTGAAACGCGAGGGCACGTTGTTGTTGACCTCGAAGTAGGTGTGGCTCAGGCGCGCGTCGATGGGCAGGTCCGCCGGCAGCCACAGCAGGGTGGCGCGGGCGCCACGGCCGCGACGCAGCGGGTCCTGGGGCAGGTTGCCGTAGCTGGCGTCGGTGTTGTTGTTCTCGTCGTAGACCCCGGCGATACGCAGGCCCAGCTCGTTCTCAATCAGCGGAATGCTGATGCCAAATTGGGTGTTGAACAGGTCGTACTGCCCCAGTGTGGCCTGGACAAAGCCCTCGGTCTGGGTCAGGTCGGGGTTCTGGGTGTGCATCACGATAGTGCCGGTGGGCGAGGCCTTGCCGTACAGGGTGCCCTGGGGGCCACGCAGGACTTCGATGCGCTGCAGGTCGAACTGGCTGAAGAAAGAGATCTGCTGGTTCGGCACCAGGGAGCCGTCCATATAGACGTTGGTACGCGGGGTCTGGGCGGCACGGATCTTGGTGCCGACACCGCGGATGGTGATGTTCTGGTTGTTGCCTGTGGATTCGAGATTGAGGCCAGGGGTCAACTTGCCCACGTCCTCGAAGTCGAAATTGACCAGGCGCTGGTAGGTCTCGCCGGTGATGACGTTCACCGTCACCGGAACCTCCTGGGCCATTTCCACCGTGCGCTGCGCAGTCACGGTGATCTCTTCCAGCACCAGGGCTCCCTGGGCATGGGCCTGCAGGCCGAGCACGGCCATGGATACGGCCAGTGACAGCCGAGTCTTGTTCCCGATCATAGTCTCCTCTCTCCCCGTAGTCGGAGTGTCGTTATCGATCGGGTTCCGGTTGCCCTGGTGCCCCGTGGGGCCGGCAGGGAAGCCGGTTCCCGATCATTGCTTGTATTGAGCCTAAAAATAGACCATGGAGCGCATTTTTGCCGGCCGGTCAGGCCGGGCGCCGCCGAGCCTGCCTGGGGCGGGTCTGGGGCCGGCCTGGAACTCCCGGCCCCCGCTGCCTCCCGACAAAACATTTCTGGTGCAATGCCCACGACAACAACATAGACCAGCAGCGACCAGAAAACAAGTCAAGGAATTATTACTATTGTCACATCACGATTTTACCCTCGCCCCGGCGCAACTGCCCGGGACGAGGGTCTCGCCGGCCCTGTCAGAAATCCAGGGTCAGATCAACGCCGAAGCTGCGCGGGTGGCCAAAGGAGCCGACGGCGCTGGACCAGGAAAATGCCCCCACGACGTCCACCAGATACTCCTTGTCGGCCAGATTCTTGCCCCAGAGCGCGACGCGCATCTCAGCCTCTGAACCAACGGGAATGTCCGCCAGGGTCAGGCGGGCATTCCACAGCCCATAGCTATCGATACGGGCATTCGGGGTGCTGTAGATCGGCGCCGAGGTGACGCTCTCATCCCGGTAGGAATAATTGAGATTGGCGATCCAGGTGCCGTAGCGGGTTGTCGGGAAGGTATATTCCGCATCCACGGCCACCGTGTGGCGGGGCGCGCTGGGCAGACGGTACTTTCCGAAGTCCGGATCACCCGTGAATGGATTGACAATATCCTTGAGCTTGGACTGCAGGTAGCCGTACTGGAAGCTCAATAGCAAGCCATCCACCGGTACCGCCGTGATGTCCAGATCCAAACCGCGGAGTTCTGCATCACCGGCATTGAAGAAGCGCACATCGGCAGTATTATTCGGGTTGGCAAAGCTCAGTTGCAGGTCATCGTACTCCATCATGAAAATAGCCAGATTGGAGCGCAGGCGATTGTCGAACCAGGTCGCCTTGTAGCCCAGCTCCCAGGCATCAACGGTCTCTTCGTCGACCTGAGTCAGAAGCGCAGCGGCGGTATTGGCGCGACCGTTGAAGCCACCGGTCCGATAGCCCTGGGTAAACTTGAGATACGCCCCCTGGTTATCCGTGATCTCGTATTCGGCGATAGCCGACAGCGACCAGTTATCCCAGTCGTCACTGCCCTTCACATCAAAATAGGTGACGGTATCCAGCGCGGCCAGGCGGCTGCCGACAACACGGCGCTCGTCTTCCGAATAACGTGCACCAGCGGTCAGCTTGAGTCGATCCTCCAGCACTGGCGGCGTCCAGCTGACCTGGCCGAAGGCCGCCCAGGCACGATTTTCCGCCTGGGTCCGACGGGTCTGAAGAATCATCTCGCTGCCAAACAGTGACAGATAGTCAGTGGTGAACTCAGTGCCTTTTTCCCTGAAATAGTAGAGCCCCGCGATATAGTTGAAACGTGCACCAACCTCACCAAGAAGCTGGAATTCCTGGCTCCATTGACGCTGATTGGTGTCCAGGTCGTTGGCGAACAAGCGGTTGGGGTTGGGATTCGGGGCATAATCCATGTACAGGATTTCTTCCAACTCCCGGTAACCGGTCATCGACTTGAGCACGAGGGAATCACTCAGCGCGTACTCGATCACAAGGCTGTGGCCGAAAACCTCGAGTTCGCTTTCCTCGAACTCCCGCCCGGCTTCGATACGACTCTGGCGCCCCTTGCCTACGGGGGCCTGTTCAGCACCGACGAAGCCGGGATAGATCGGCTGCAGGGTCTGGGCATAGTGCGTGGTGAAGTCCATTTTCGAATGGTCGTAGACATAGTCCACCGTCAGGTCGTCACCGGGGGTCCAGCGCAGGGCCAGGCGCCAGGCCTCGCGGTCTTCCTCGCCGGGGTCCTTGCCCAAACCGGCATTCTTCACCCAGCCGTCCCGCGCACCGCGGATATAGGTCAGGCGTGTGCTGACATCGCTGTACTCGGGCAGTTCGACGGTAGTCTGGGAGCGCCAAAGCCCGTAATTGCCTACCGTGAATTTCTGTGTGACGCCGAACTCACCGGACGGTTTTTTCGAAACTACATTGACCGCACCGCCAGTGGCATTGCGGCCGTAGAGGCTACCCTGCGGGCCACGCAGGACCTCAATGCGCTCGACGTCGACCAACTCCATGGTGATGCCGGTGCTGCGCGCGTTGTAGATGCCATCCAGGTAAACGGCTACCGCCGGATCCTGGGTGATCTGCACATCGTTGTTGCCGATACCTCGAATAAAGGTGCGCATCGCCGTCTTCGAGTTGGGCATCTCGCGCATCGAGAAATTCGGCACGCTGTTCTGCAGATCGCCGAGATCGGTGAAGCCCATGTTCTCCAGGCGGGTCTCGGAGAATGCGGTGATCGACACCGGCGCGTCCTGCAGGGATTCCTCGCGACGCTGCGCGGTGACGATGACTTCCTCGAGCGCGGTCATGCGCGCCTGTTGCTGGGCCACCGCCGGGGCGGTGACTGCGGCCGAGGCAACCAACAGGCAAATTGCGGACTTCCGGAATGACGGACCGGTCATGTTCTCCCCCAGGATATTTTTTGAGTACGGAAAGCGCCCTCTTCGGGGCGCGGCGCGGCCGATGCTACACAACAGACATTGTTATCGCAATGTTTTCCGGCATGACCCGCGAATACTGCCCAGGGTGTTGCCTGGACGCCAGGCATCTGCCTGCGTGCAGGCCAGTGAGGGGCAGCCGCATGGCTGCCCCGCCCCCCGGTTTCGGCTAAGATGTTGCTGAACCCGCAACACCGAACCCCAAGGCCCACCCAGGGAGCTCCCCATGCCCGAGTACCAGCCCGCCGGCTCCATCCCCGAGCTGATCGGCAACACCCCGCTGATCCACCTGCGCGAGGTCTCCGGGCTGACCGGCTGCACCATCCTGGGCAAGGCGGAGTTCCTCAACCCGGGTGGCTCGGTCAAGGACCGTACCGCCCTGGGCATCATCCGCGCGGCCGAGGCCCGCGGTGAGCTGCGTCCGGGCGCCACCCTGGTGGAGGGCACCGCGGGCAATACCGGCATCGGCCTGGCGCTGCTGGCCATCGCCCTGGGTTACCGCTGCGCCGTGGTCATGCCCCAGACCCAGAGCCGGGAAAAGATCGAGCTGCTGGAGCTGTACGGTGCCGAACTGCAGCTGGTGCCAGCCACTACCTATGATGACCCGAACCACTACGTGCACGCAGCCAGTCGCCTGGCCGGACGCCTGGCTGCGGAGCGACCCGAGGGCGCCGTGTGGGCGCGGCAGTTCGACAACCTCGCCAATCGCGATGTGCACGAGCAGGGCACCGGGGCGGAGATCTGGGCCCAGACCGGCGGCAATATCGACGGTTTTGTCTGCGCCGTGGGCACCGGGGGCACTCTCGCGGGGGTGAGTCGTGCGCTGAAGGCACGCAGACCCGAGGTCCGCATCGCGCTGGCGGACCCGATGGGCTCCGGGCTGTACCACTACTATCGCGAAGGCGAACCCCGGGTTGAGGGGCGCTCCATCACCGAAGGCATCGGCATCAGCATCATCACCGACAATCTGCGCGATGCGGTGGTGGACTCGGCCTACCAGATCAGCGACGAGGAAGCCCTGCCCTATCTGTTCGACCTGCTCGCCCACGAGGGCCTGTGCCTGGGAGGCTCCTCCGCGATCAATATCGCCGGCGCCGTACGTCTGGCACGGGAACTGGGACCAGGGCACACCATCGTCACCATCCTCTGCGACTACGGCCACCGCTACCAGAGCCGGCTCTACAACCCGGCCTACCTGCAACAGCGGGGGCTGCCGGTGCCGCACCGGCACTGACGGGCTCTGGCCTGCACTGAAGGAAGGCAGTATACAGCTGTAAAGGCAGGCGCTAGACTGACGCCGACCGCCTACCAGGGCACCTCTGATTCATTCGGCGATCGCTCAGGCCTTGCGTTGGTTCGTCTGGCGAGACGCGGTCACGCGGGAAGGCTGGTTGCCTTTCAAGTGACCGCAACGACGTCAGGCGGATCAACGCAAGGCCCCGAAGGGCGGGCCTCTGGCGCACA
>JBJHBY010000021.1:0-4238 GCA_050485745.1 Gammaproteobacteria bacterium
GTGCACAAGGAGTGGATATGTCCGAGCAAGCGCCCGAAGTCATCCGGCCCGACCCGGTCATCATGCCTGACAATGCGTTTTTCTGGGAGGCCGCCGCTCGCGGCGAACTGGTGGCACAGGTGTGCGCCGATTGCGGAGCCATTCGCCATCCGCCGCGCCCGATGTGCCCGCATTGTCACAGCGTTCGTCTGGAGATCACCGTGCTGAGCGGCCGCGGCACTGTCTGCAGCTGGATCGTCCCTCGCCACCCCCACCCGCATGGCTTCGAGGACGCACCCATCGTCGCCCTGGTCGAGTTGGCGGAAGGTATTCGCCTGGTGACCAACCTGATCGATATCGACATGGGCGAGGTGCGCAACGGTATGGCCGTGATGGTGGACTTCGCCCCGACACGGGGTGGTCATGCGGTGCCGGTTTTCCGGCCTGTGCGATAGTATTTTGCCGGGGAGAAAAGCAGATGGGGTTTCACGGTCGTGATGTAGCTATCGTTGGCGTCGGCCAGACGGAGTTCTCCAAGAATTCAGGGCGCAGCGAACTCCAGCTCGCCGCCGAATGCAGCCTTGCTGCACTGCGTGACGCCGGCATCGATCCAGCCGATGTCGATGGCATGATCACGTTCACCCTCGACGGCAGCGACGAGATTCATTTGTGCCGCTGCCTGGGTGTTCGCGAGCTCAACTACACCACTCGTATTCCCGGCGGCGGCGCGGCGTCGGTCGCCACCGTGGCACAGGCGGCCGCCGTGGTAAGCGCAGGGCTCGCCGACGTGGTGCTGATATGGCGGGCCATGAACGAGCGCTCACAGTACCGCTTCGGCCAACCCCAGTCGGGTGGCGCTTTCGCTCCCGGCGGCGGCACCGGCTCGCTGTTATGGTGCATGCCGTTCGGCGCCCAGACACCGGCGACCTGGGCGGGCATCGCCGCACAGCAATACATGCACAAGTATGGCGTGACCAATGCCGATCTTGGTCGCATCTCGGTCTTGCAGCGCAAGTACGCCGCGACCAACCCCGCAGCCTGGTTCCATGAAAAGCCGATCACCCTCGATGACCACCAGAACTCGCGCTGGGTGGTGGAGCCGGTGCTGCGCCTGCTGGACTGCTGCCAGGAGAGCGATGGGGGTGTTGCCCTGGTGGTCACCAGCCTGGATCGCGCCAGGGATCTGAAACAGAAGCCGGTGCGTGTGCTCAGTGCCACCCAGGCCATTCCGTACAACGTCGAAGTGATTTCCAACTATTATCATGCCGACATCTGCGAGATGCCGGAAGCCCGTCACGTCGCCGCCAGGCTCTACCGGAACAGCGGCCTGGCGCCGGCTGACATGGATGTGGCGATGATCTACGACGCCTTTACGCCACAAGTCATGCTGCAACTCGAGGCCTTCGGCTTCTGCGGCCGCGGTGAAGCACGGGACTTCATCGCGGACGGCCATTGCGAGATCAATGGCAGCCTGCCGATCAATACCCATGGCGGGCTGATCGGCGAAGCCTATATTCATGGCATGAACAGTGTCGTGGAGATCGTCCGGCAACTGCGCGGCACCGCGGTCAACCAGGTGCCCGGCGCGGAGCTGGCGCTGGCGAGCTCCGGCATGGCAGGCGCCATTCTGGCTCGGGACTGAGCGGAGGTCCGCAGTGAATACGCAGGAATTGCGCCTCGCGGTGCCCGGGCCACTGCAACAGACACTGACACTCGCGGCCACGCTCTACTGGCCGGAACGACTCCCCGCCGACACGCTGACGCTCTACTTCTGCGTGCCCGGCGGCGGCCTCGACCGGCATTACTATCACCTGGTGACCGACGACGGCAGTACACGATTCAGCCTGGTTCAGCCACTGGTCGATAGCGGCGCACTGGTGGTGTGCCTTGACCCGCCCGCCGTCGGAGGCAGCGACGAGCCAGCGAATGGCTTCGCCCTCACGCCGGAACACGTTGCCGATTACAATGCCGCCGCGCTGGACGCGATACTGGAGCAACTTGGGCGGGGAACACTGCCCGGGGTGTCAACACCGGAGAAGTTTCAGGTCATCGGTGTCGGCCACTCCATCGGCGGCATGTTTATCAGTATCCAGCAGGCGCGACGCCGGCAGTTCAATGCCCTGGCCGTGCTCGGCTTCAGCAACATCGGCATGACCACCGCATTACCCGAGGCCGCCAGGCCACTCTGCGGCAACCCCCGGGCACGCGAGTATCTGTCGGGACTGGCCCGTGATCACTACGCGGAACCCTTTCCGGAATTGCCCTCCAATGGCCAGGCCCGGGAGGTTTTCGGCGGCCATGCAGCGCGGGAAGCGCTGGATGCCCTGCGTCGATGCCGCTCGCGCCTGCTCGCCACAGCCAGCATGGGCTCACTGCTGCCCGGGTGTTATCAGGCCGAATTCGACATGATCACGGTGCCGGTCTATCTGGCCATGGGGGACCAGGACATCTGCGGAGGGGAGCAAACCGTTCTCGACACGTTTCCGAATGCTCCCTGCGACCCTGTACAGGTACTGACAAATACCGGCCACAGCCATTTCATCTTCGAGTCCGTTCGAGACCTGGCCTCCGGTATCATTGCCTGGGCGACAAAGCTGCGGGCCCAGTCGGTCCCGGCCTGAGCCGAAGGGTCCTCCACTTGAGCACTCTGAACGACACAACACAGCAAGCAGCACAGGAAACACTCGACGCGCACAGCGCGCTGGCGCCCGAGTCCTGGCTGGCGGCCTCCGCGGGGGGTGACCTGTCGCGCTGGCAACCCCTGCAGGAGCCCTGCCTGCTGCTCGATCTGCGCAACGACAGGACGTCGATCGACGCTCCGGGAGTCCAGCGGCTAAGTGAACTGCCCTGCCCCGTCATCGGCGTGGTGGATGAAGGCTCACCCAGCCCGCTGGCCGCACTGGCCGACTGCCTGGCCAGGCCCGGCGCCGGACTCGATGCGATTCTGCGCAATGTGTACAGGCACCCGATCGCGGCAATGACCCTGGTTCAGCTCAGCCGCGCCATCGCGGAACTGCCAGTCCCCCAGGCACTGGACATGGAATCCCTCGCCTACGCCACGCTGCAGAGCGGCCCGGAATACCGTAGCTGGCTGACGCGACACCAGCGCCGCAAGCCGTCGTCCGGGAGCAGGGATAGCGGCCCGGCGGTCTTGCTCGAACGCCGTGATGACACGCTGGCGATCCGACTGAACCGACCTTCACGCCATAATCCGGTTTCAGTCGAGATGCGCGATGCGCTGACAGAGGCCCTGGAGCTCGCGGTCCTGGACCAGGCAATCCGCCATATCGACATCAGCGCCAATGGCAAGTGCTTCAGCATTGGCGGTGATCTGGAAGAATTCGGACAGGTGCCCGACCCCGCCACCGGTCATCTGGTGCGCTCCCTGCAACTTCCGGGGCGCTGGCTGGCCCGCTGCGCGCGGCGCTGCACGGTTCACGTCCACGGTGCCTGCATTGGTGCGGGCGTCGAGCTGCCAGCCTTCGCCGCAAAAGTGGTGGCACATCCGAATAGCCATTTTCAACTGCCGGAACTCGGGTTTGGCCTGATTCCGGGGGCTGGTGGCTGCGTCAGTATTCCCCGTCGTATTGGCCGGCAGCGTTTCCTCTGGCTGGCGCTCTCCGGCCGTCGCATCCGCGCACCTGAGGCGCTGGACTGGGGCCTGGTGGATGCTCTCGATGAGCATCGTATCGAAGATGGCAATCACTGGCGCCATCACGAAGCCCATTAAGGAGTAATACGCACATGGCAACGATCCCCGGGAACAGGGTCAGGGACCCCGGAAAACCACTCTGCATTGTCCATCACGTTCGGGTCAAACCCGAGCATATCGATGAATACGCACAGTATGTTCGGGAACATTACGTTCTGCCGGCCAATGCCGAGCCTGGCTGCACGCTGTACGATGTCTGGCAGGATAACGTCGACCCCTGCCACTTCGTTACGGTGGAGAACTGGGCCAACCTGGCGGCACTGGAAGAGCATATGAAGAAGCCCTACGTCCTGGTCGGACTCGACAGGGCCTACGCCATGCACGACGGCGAGATGACCAGCTTCTTTCTGCAAAGCCTGCTCGCGGAATGAATCCGCAGGAAAAGTGATACGCCCTGTACCGGTCGAGACTTTCCGAACATAATTCCGAAGGGACTCCAATCCGTGACATCGAGATCCGACAACACCAGCTACACAGGCCGGGAGCCTGAGCCCCCGGGGCCGGAGACATTCAAGGCAATGAGCCTCACCATCTGCAGAATGCCATG
>JBJHBY010000021.1:4248-22899 GCA_050485745.1 Gammaproteobacteria bacterium
TACGCGCAAAGCGCTTGCCCCGAGACGAGCGCATCCGGCAGATTCTCGACGCCGCCAGGCATGTATTCGAAGCCCGGGGTTACGAAGGTGCGAAAGTCGCCGACATCGCCGCCCGCATCGGCATAGTGGAAGGAACGGTATATTCCTACTTCGATTCCAAGCGGGAACTTCTCGACCACCTGATTGCCGAGTGGTACCACGAGCAGACCGGAATCCAGAGGCAAGGTCTCTCCGGTCTCAGGAATTACCAGGAGAAGCTGCGCTTCATCGTGCGCCTGCACCTGAAAACCATGATCGAGAACTCCGCGTTCTGTGCCGTTCTTCTCAAGGAGTCACGCGGGCTGAATGGCAGCATCGGCAAGAGCATTCGGCGCCTCAATCGCGACTACTCCCGCGCCCTGTCGGAGCTGATCCAGCAGGGCATCTCCGAAGGGTTCCTGAAGCCGGTACAGTCACCGCTGCTGGTGCACAATCTCCTGTATGGCGCGACCGAACACCTGTTCTGGGAGCACCTGTCCGGTCGGGCGCCAATGGATATCGATCTGGAAGTGGATCAGTTGATGGACAGCGTATTCAACGGCCTCCGCCGTGAAAGACCTCTCGATCAACCCCTGGCGGAGCAAGCACGACGCCTTGAACAACTTGTTGAGCGCATGGAACGACTGGTGTCGCAGAACGAGAGAACACCGACGCAGATAGCTGTCCGTGCCGGACACGGGGATTGATTGATTGCGATATTGACCACGATCCAGCGCTGGCCATAACGTCAATACTCTCCGAATGGTTATCTTCAGAACCAGGTGTTCCATGAACAGGATCGATGTTGAGCCGGGGCAGCTGTTGTGGCAACCGGATGAGGCGAGCATCGCATCAGCCAACCTGACACGCTTCAGTGAATGGCTGGTCACCACTGGTCGCTCGCGGCCGCACAACGATTACAACACCCTGTGGCGCTGGTCAGTGGAGTATCCGGAAGCATTCTGGGAAGCAATCCGGGAATACTACCGGGTTGCGCCGGGACAACAGCCGGACAGCATCCTGGCAGAGCATTCCATGCCCGGCGCAACATGGTTTCCCGGCATCAGGCTGAACTTTTCCGACTATCTGTTACAGCAAGGTGAAGGCTCACGCACGGCCGTACTGTTCGAGTCGGAGAGTCAACCCGCCCGGACCCTGACCTGGGACGAGTTGCGCGAGCAGGTATCCTGCCTGGCCAACCACCTGCGTGCGCTGGGTATCCGCCCTGGCGACCGTGTCTGTGGTTATCTGCCGAACTGCCCCGAGGCCCTGGTTGCCCTGCTCGCCAGCACGGCAATCGGCGCGGTATGGTCGTGCTGCTCGCCTGATTTTGGCAGCCGCAGCGTTCTTGAACGCTTCGAGCAAATCTCACCACGGGTGCTGATCGCCGTGGGTGGCTATCGCTACAATGGCCGCGACTTCGATCGCTCTGAGCCTCTGGGCAACATCATCGGCCAACTCGATACACTGGAACAGGTGATCTATCTTCCCTGGCTGGACAGCGCCGCGCCACAGCGACCGGCGGGGCCGGTGATACTCTGGCAGGACGCCCTGGAACAGCACCCCTGTCCCTGGGAGCAGCTGCGCTGTGAAGCCGTGGCATTCGATCATCCTCTCTGGATTCTCTATACGTCCGGAACCACCGGGCTGCCGAAGGGCATAGTACACGGCCATGGCGGCGTTCTTCTGGAGTTCCTGAAATCCTCCTGGCTGCACGATAACCTGACTCCCGACACAGTGAAGTTCTACTTCAGCAGTACCGGCTGGACCATGTTCAACCTGCTCATCGGCGGTCTGGTCACCGGCTGCTGCGTTGTCCTCTATGATGGCTCGCCCATGTGGCCGGACGAGGGGGCTTTGTGGGAACTCGCAGAGCGCCATGGAGTGACCTACTTTGGCGCCAACCCCGCGTATATCCAGCGACTGATCCAGAGCGGCTATTCGCCCCGGGATCACTTCGATCTGTCCCGCATCCAGACCTTCGCCCTGACCGGCTCACCGGCAACCAGCGAGACCTTCGCCTGGATCTATCAATACGTTCACGATGATGTCCATGTCGTTTCAATGAGCGGAGGCACCGATGTCGCCGCTGCCTTCGTCGGCGGCGTGCCCACGCTGCCCGTCCACGCCGGACGCATCCAGGCACCACTGCTCGGCGTCGCCGCCTGCGCCTTTGATGACGAAGGCAATGAACTGCTCGATGGCGAGGGGGAACTGGTAATCACCGCTCCGATGCCCTCCATGCCGATCTACCTCTGGAACGACCCCGGGCAGGAACGCTACCGATCGAGCTATTTCGACCTCTATCCCGGTGTGTGGCGCCAGGGTGACCTGATCCGCTTCTACCCGGACCACAGCTGTGTCATTTATGGGCGCTCCGATGCCACACTCAATCGCAAGGGAATCCGAATCGGCACATCGGAAATCTATCGAGCCGTCGAGGGCCTCGATGGCCTTGTGGACAGCCTGGTGGTCAATGTCGAACGGGAAAACAGTACGGAGTCGTTCATGCCGCTGTTTGTAGTCCTTGCGGCAGATACCCGACTCGACGAAGCGCTCGAGACGCGCATCTGCGAGGCGTTGCGCAGCGCCTGTTCGCCCAGGCATGTGCCGGACGCGATCATTCCGGTGGATGCGATACCGTATACCCTGTCCGGAAAGAAACTGGAGGTACCCGTCAAGAGACTGATGATGGGCTGGCCCCTGAGCCGTGCCGCCAACCTGGGCGCGGTGGCAAACCCGGAATCCCTGAACTTCTTTGTTGACTACGCGCGAACCCGGCGCTGAAAAAAGCGCTGCCCGCCAGATCCGCCCAGCCCAAAGCCGCACAACCCACAGGAGAAGCCTCATGCC
The DNA here is from genome assembly GCA_050485745.1 of Gammaproteobacteria bacterium. GTDB lineage: Bacteria > Pseudomonadota > Gammaproteobacteria > Pseudomonadales > CAMLJR01 > JBJHBY01. The sequence goes on from JBJHBY010000021.1 coordinate 7,120, forward strand.
CGGTCGCCATTTCGAGGAATTCGAACTCAACGAGGTCATTCGGCACAGCCTGGTCCGAACCGTCACCGAGGCGGACAACGTTCTGTTCTGCGCCATCACTCATAACCCGCAGCCGCTCCACCTCAACGAAGAGTATGCGAGGAACACCGAGTTTGGACAGCGTGTTGTCAACAGTCTCTATACGGTTGCTCTCGCCTGCGGTGTGTCTGTGGAAGACACCACTCTCGGTACTCTGGTCGCGAATGTCGGATTTGGAGAGTGGAAGTTCCCGGCCCCGGTCTTTCATGGTGACACCCTGCGCACTGAAACAGAGGTGGTTGCAAAGCGCGAGAGCCGGTCACGGCCTGACGCCGGGATCGTGACCTTCCAACACCGTGTTCACAACCAGCGTGATGCACTGGTCGCCATATTTCAGCGTATCGCCCTGATGAAGGGGTTACCGCGATGACTGCCCGTTCCTGGCTCTTTGTACCCGCCGACAGCGACAGAAAAATCGAACGGGCACTCGCCAGCGAGTCCGACGTGATCATGTTTGATCTCGAAGACTCTGTGTCACAGGATCGCAAGGCGATATCCCGCGAGGGGCTCTCGCGGAGGCTGGAGGCCCGGAGACCGGAAGCTGGTGGACTGGAAGCCCGGCAACCGAATGCAGGGACGGCGTCACCCTCGCAACAATGGTGGGTGCGCATCAACCCCCTGAACACCCCGGACGCACTGCCGGACCTGTGCGCTGTCATCACCGGCGCCATCCACGGCGTATTTCTTCCCAAGCCCACCGGGGCATCGGATGTCGTGACGCTGGACCACTATCTGAGTGCGCTTGAGGCCAGAAACGGACTGGCGCCACACTCGATCCGCATCATGACGGTGGTCGAAAGTGCCCGCGGAATGCTGCGGCAGCACGAATTTCCCCGCAGCTCCCCTCGCCTTTCAGCCATGACCTGGGGTGCTGAGGATATGGCCTCGGATCTCGGCGCGAGCACCAACCGTGACGACGGCGGCAAGCTCTTTACCGTGCACCAGATCAACCGCAGCTACTGCCTGGTGATGGCTGCCGCCGGGAACTTCCTGGCCATCGATACACCCTGCATGGATTATCGGAATCAGGACCTCCTGGAAACAGAGTGTCGCCTTGCCCGTCGCGAAGGTTTCGTGGGCAAGATGGCCATTCACCCCGACCAGGTTGCATCGATCAACCAGGCGTTTACGCCCTCGGCCGAGGAAGTCTCCCATGCGCAACGCGTGATTCGTGCCTTTGAGGAATCCGGCGGACAAGGCGCGGTCGGGATGGACGGCCGCATGCTTGACCTGCCCCACCTCAAACAGGCGCAGAGGGTGCTCGAAAGAGCCCGCGGGATGGGCAGGGAAATAGACGGATCGGTGGGAGGGTCCGGCACTTGTTAACCCGGCAATGAATATTGTCGGGTTAATGCGGCACAGGGATGTGCCGACCATTGGCCGAAGGCCAACGCAAGCCCTGGAAAGACAAGGAGTTCCGCGCAACTCCGCCGGTATTTCCGAGGCGTGCGGGGAAACAGCGAAAGCCCCCGCCCGCCTTTTTCATGCTGATGCGATCAGTTTCTGACGCCCAGATTGAACGCTTTGGCGGCATTTTCACACACAATCTTGCGACGATCCGCCTCCGGAATTCCGGCCTCGGCAAACTGGGTCACAATCTGCTTCTGCGAGTTCGGCCAGCACGTTGCGGGGTGTGGAAAGTCCGTCGACCACATCAGGCAGTCGGCGCCAAAGGTCCTGTACATATCACCCAGAGCCTGGGGCTCATACATGAACGTCGCGGCCATGTTTCTCTGGAAGTACTCGCTGGGCTTCATCTTGACCCCGGGGAACTCGTAGTGCTCCTCCATACGCAGATCCAGGAAGTGCATGAACCAGGGAATCCAGCCGAGGCCAGGCTCCACCAGAACGACCTTGAGTTTCGGGTGACGCTCCAGGGTGCCCGTCAAGATCCAGAACATGATGGTCTCGTGCATCTGCATGGCGGGCACGGCGGTGAAGATCCCCTTCTGCGGAGTCGGATCCCGCCGGAAGGTGCTCCAGAAGTGTTCGCGAATCTCCAGATGGTTCAGGACTGCGATTCCCGTTTCTTCCATGCGTGACCAAAGCGGCGCGTATCGCTTGTCATGCACTTCCGGCAAGCCCAGTTCACTGGGGAAGCTGGGAATCTGTACGCCACGGGCCCCTTTCTTCGCCAGACGATCAATTTCCTTGACGGAGAAATCAATGTCGAAGAGGGGAAGCTGGTAAGCACACAGCAGACGATCGGGGTTAACCGATGCAAAGGCGGCCATCGCATCATTGAAGCCCATCAGGGCCTCTGCCCAGTCGTCGCCCATCAGTGCGGGCGTGGCCAGTTTTGCGCCACCGACTTCAGAAAAAATCACCTCGGCTTCGACCTGATCCCTGTCCATGGCCTTGAGGCGCGCCTCGGGATCAAAGTATCCCGGGTCCCGGGCAGCTTCCAGGTCAACAAAGTCCTCCATCTGCAACTGCGGCTGCCCCTGCCGAAGATTCTTCTCTTCATGCGCCTGATACTTTGCCCGGGCATCGTCCCAGACACCCTGCAGCTTTTTCGACAGATGGGCTTTTATCGCATCATCAGAGAGATAGACATGTGAGTCCGCGGATATCAAACGTTCGGTCATGATCCTTGCCTCCAATTGCTCATCAAATAATGCCCTGCCACTCAGCAACCTGGCATAGATAAAGTCTATTGGCGCCGCCGCTCGCCCTCCATATCCTTATCTACCAACCACAACATCAAAATCTGACAGGGACAAGCCTCTGCGGCGCATCAACATCTCATGGATTCGGCACCCAGACGGATACCGAATCCATGCTCGCAGTGCTCAGTACTGGAACTTGACATCGAGACCGTAAGTCCTGGGCTCGGCCCAGATCACCGAGCGACGGGAGTGCGGCGGCTCGCCTGTGGCCACACCAACATACTTTCGATTGGTCAGGTTCTTGCCCCACACTGCCACTTCAAACATCCCGCCCATGGCCGGGATTTCACTGAGCCTTGCGCGTGCGTTCCACAGCTTCACGCTGTCCGATACCGCGCCTTCCCGAACCGCCTGGCGCAAGTTGGCGTTATCCATCTCATCGACGTAGTCGTAACGAACATTGAACGCAAGCTCACCGAACCTGACCTGGGATACCACATAGTCGACAGAAATATTGAACGCGTGTCTCGGAATGTAGCCCAGGGTGTACTGTTCCGTGACATCGGCACCCACACCGTCCTGGACCTTCTTGAGATCCTTGTCCAGATGCGTGTAGTTGGCACTGATGGTCAGGTCGGGTGTAATGGCAGCCGAGATATCGAACTCCGCCCCGATAATGCGTGATTCACCCGCGTTGAGAATATTGAACAGCGAAGGCTGGGCCGGATCGACACCGACTGTCAGCTGCATGTCGTCATAGTCGTAGTAGAAAATCGCAGCGTTGGTGCGGAGACGGTTTTCCAGCCAATCCGCCTTCATCCCCAGCTCATACGAAATGATCGTCTCCGGATCAAACCCCTGCACGAATGACTCGGCGCTCGGTGCGCGGACATTGTAGCCACCGGACTTGTACCCCTGAACCACCTTCGCGTAAGTCATCAGGTTGTGGGCCCAGTGGTAGCGCAAAGTCAACGATGGAGTGAATTCACTGAACGTCTCACTGGATCTCGCATCAAAACCGGAAGAGCTGATCATTGTTGGAGCAAAGCTGTTGAATGGCGGAAAGGGCGCCATTGACAGCCAGTTTTCGCTGTAAAGGGACAGCTCCGCGGAGCGGCGATCACGACTGAATCGCGCCCCAAGAATGACATCCATGCGCCGATCCAGCGCATTCGGAGTCCAGGTCATTTCGCCGAAGACCGCGGTCGATACGTTCTTGGCCTTGCCATCACGACCGAACAGGCTGATCAGGTCAATACCGGGCGCGGCGCCGTTTGGTGCCGTCACCTGATGCCCGAAGGGCTTTCCGGATTTCGACGTTTCCCGGAAGTAGTAGACGCCCAGAACGTATTCTATGTCCTGACCAATCTCCCCGATCAGCTGGAACTCCTGGGAGAACTGGTCCTGCTCGGTATCCGTAAACGAAGCCGGCAACTGAAACTCACCGAAAACATCCACGGCACCGCTGTCAATCCGGAATCCATTGCCATTACCGATGATCCCATCCAGGTAGCTTTCATCCAGAGACCGCACCGCCGTGATCGATCTCAGTGTGAAGAGATCCATCTCCCAGTCGATCGAAAGGGAGTGGCCATACTGCTTGACTTCGCTCTCCCGCAGGTCGAACCCGGGGTCAAGGCGACTCTGGAATCGGGTGTTATGGTCCACCAGGTCGGACCCGAGACCACCCGGATTCGCGGCCAGGGATTGCGGCGGTGTGGTGTAGTAGCTGATTTCGGTCCAATCGAACGAGTAGTCAATGGCTACGTTCCTGGACGGCGTCCAGCGCAGATCGAAACGCAGGCTATGATTTTCCCGATCGCCGAAATTGTTGCTGCTGCGGGTATTCCGGATGTATCCGTCCCGCTCCGAGTAGGAATAAGAGATCTTGGCAGCCAGGTCGTCCGTTACGGGCAGATTGACCGATGTTCTCGAACTGAACAGGGAGTAATTTCCGACACTGAAGCGCTGGGTGAACTCGAACTGGTCATGCGGCCTGCGTGTCACGATGTTGATGGCGCCGCCCGTACTGTTGCGGCCATACAGGCTGCCCTGTGGCCCCTTGAGGATCTCAACACGCTCGAGATCCGCAATATCGAAGTCCATCCCATTGGTTCTGGCGATGTAGACACCATTCAGGTGAACCGCCACCGAAGGGTCCTGAAAAATATCCACAAAACCGTTACCGATCCCCCGGATAAACGGCGTCAGTGACTGCTGTGCCGTGAAGAAGGGTCGCAACTGCAGCGAAGGCACGCTGGTACGGAGATCGCCAATACTGAAGACACCGATGTTATCCAGATCACTGGCATCGAATACACTCAAGGAGATCGGCACATCCTGAACGAGCTCCGCCCGCTTCTGTGCCGTAACGACGATTTCCTCCAGTGCGGCAACCCGCGTCTCCTGCGCGTGGACCGCCGAGACTGAAAGCAGCATCCCGCCAACCGCGACAGCCAGAGGCCGCCTCGCCAATCCATGAGTTACCGTACGGCCCTTTCTGCACTTCTTGATCGCAACCATTTCCCGGTCCTCTGTATTATTGGATTAGGTATTGATGCTTCGGCAGCGTACGACGCAATCGCTGGACGATCTGAGCTGTCGATATCCTAGGAATGAGCTGCAGCGCGATACATACCGCAAAATGACAATTGCCGTGATCTGAAATGACAGGAGCTGTACCAGGGTGGTTTTCTTTATTCTTCCGGAAATTCTGCCCCCGTGAGAGCTTATGGCAACGGGCCAGGAGTTCCCGCAGGAATTCAGCCGTGATACTGATCCGGAAAATGAATAACAGGGGTAATTTTAATGCCGCAATACGCTAACCACTCACCGGGGGTTATCCGGATACCGGGGCGACTCTCCCTCACGCGCCTTTCAAATTTCCTTGACGATCAACACGCCCGATAGTAGCTTCGACCACGGTCACGGGCGCTTCGCCTGTCAAGGGCTCAGAAGCCGGATTAGCCGTCCCATGGCGCATCTGCAGCCGCTTTGAATCGATGGAGGCTACCGGTTTTCATGCCCCAGCATGCGGAGCTGCTGAGTCACTATTCGAAAGCGCTGGTTCAGAGCGCCCTGAATCGAGGCTATGACCTGGCGACGGTCGAGCACGCCCTGTCACAACAGCCATCCCTTGACCAGGCTCTCTCCCGACTCCCCGATATCCGACTGCAGCCCCCACCATCCCAGGCACAGCTGCGCGAACTTTCCTTCGACAGGGTCGACCCGAAGTATTTCACTCGCACCTATCTCAATCTCAAGCTCCTGATGCAGGATGAGTTCTTCGGGCTCACCCGACACCGTTGCAAGCCAGGCACGTTCATCATCATGGCGGACCTCGTGCTTTCCAGTAAATCCCTGCGCGATGCGCTGCGCAAGGGCTTTCGCTACTACAGTATGGTCACGGACGACATCCGCTTCAGGTTATCGGAGAGTAGCGATGAAGCAATCGTTGAGACCTCGCTGTCCGACCCGGAACTCGATCCGGAGAACTTTCTCCCGGAGTGGTGGCCCCTGCTCTGGATCCGGTTTTCCAGCTGGCTGACTGGGGAGGTTGTACCCGTCAGGCGCGTCGAGTTCACGCATGAGCCCGCGGCACCCCTGCCCGCCTACCAGCAGGTCTTTTCAGCCGAAGTCGTCTTCTCTGCAGCAGGCAACACCGTGTTCTTCGATCGGCGCCATCTCGACAGACCAGTGGTGAAGTCGGAGCACGATCTCCGCGCGCTGATCGAATCGTTCGACAACCAGATTGATCTGGCCCGGATCCCCGGGGCTGACGGCTCGCTGCGCGACAAGGTCAGGGCGCAGATTGCCCGGCACTTTGCCCAGTCTCACCAGTTCCTGTCCATGGAGCAGGTCGCCGAGGAGCACTGCATGAGCAGCCAGACCTTGCGCCGCCGGCTGGAGCGCGAGCACAGCAGCTATCGCGCCATCAAGGAGGAAATCCGCCGCGAAGTCGTCATGAAGTGGCTGGGTGACTCGGACGTGCCGATCAGCGAAATTGCTCGCCGCTGCGGATTCGCCGAACCGAACGGCCTGTCGCGGGCGGTCAAGGCCTGGACCGGATGCAGCCCCACGGAGTATCGCGCCCTGCACCGGGGGTCCGGGGACGGCGCCACCGGCGGCTGATGCGCCAGAGGCGTTGGCATCTGTCACTTTCCGGTCAGTTGACTGTCGTTTCGGGAGATGGCCATGGCGCCACCATGCAGGTAGCGTCAGTACTTCAGATAGTGAGCTCGCGCACGACCATCCTGCAACCTCCGGCCCCATAGCCTCCGGAGTTCGATCGTTCATTTTCAGGGCGAGGTAGCATGACAGCCCCGTTGACGCCATCACCGGCCACGAAACCCCGTATTTTCTATGGCTGGTGGGTTGTCGCCGCCGTCTTCGTGGCTGAAATGTTCGCCATCGGCAGCACCTCTTACGCCTTTGGCCTGTTCGTGGTTCCCGCCGGCGAAGAGTTTGGCCTCAACCGGGCCACGGCAAACACCGGGCTGATTCTTCTTTTGCTCGGCATGGGGCTTTCCGCGCCCCTGATTGGCCGTTTGCTCGATGTCTTTCCCGTGCGCAATGTGCTCGTCTGCGGTGCGCTCTGCATGAGCGCGGGTTTTCTGGTGCTCGCGACGGCCACGGAGCTCTGGATCATGGCGGCGGCGTTGCTCCTCCTGGTCGGCCCGGGTGCCGGCGCCATCGGCCCGCTGTCCGCGGCGACGGTGGTATCGCGCTGGTTCAACCGTCATCGCGGCAAGGCGCTTGGCGTGACGGCCGTCGCAACGTCCCTTGGCGGTTCGGTGCTCGTTCCGGTGATGGCCTTCAACCTGGAGATGTTCGGCTGGCGCACCACGCTGATGATCCAGGCAGCGCTGATTGCCACTGTCGTCAGCCTGATTGCCTGGACCATGGTGCGTGACCGACCGGAGCACCTGGGCCTGCTGGCCGACGGTGACGACGAGCCCAGTGAGGCCGCCAGCAGCGCGCGGGAAACCGCGGTATGGCGCTACGCCCAGCTGGTCCGCAACCGGGACTTCTGGTGTATCAGCCTGGCGGTCGGCCTGACCTTTGCCGTGAGCCAGGCCATTCTGGTCTCGCTCGTCCCCTATGCAACGGATATCGGCATCGGCACCCGGCAGGCGGCGATGCTCATCTCGGTGCTGGCATTCTCCTCGATCCTTGGCAAGCTCACCTTCGGTGCCATTGCCGACAAGGTCGACAAGCGCTGGCTGCTGCTGGTGATCATCTGCTTCATCCTGCTGCAGCTCGCGGTGCTTCTGGTGCAGCCCGGATTCTGGGTTCTGCTGGTGATACTGAGCGTTGCCGGCTTCGCGACAGGGGGGGAGCTGCCGGTGTGGGCCGCCCTGGTGGCGGACCGCTTCGGCTCGGTGTCCTACGGTTCCGTGATGGGTGCGATGAACCTGCTCAATGTGATGGCCAACCTCATCGCACTGCGCTACGTGGGCGAGGCCTTCGACCGCACCGGCGACTACCGGTTTGCGTTTACGTCCTTTCTGGCGGTGGTTATCGTCGCCATCATCGCGACCCTGCTGATCAGCCAGCCCCGGGCGGCGTCGACGGGTGAAAGCCCGGCTCAGCCCGCTCCGGCTGACCCGCACTGAGCCCAAACGGGCTCAGTGACCGGTGCCGAAGAGTTGCTGGATGCTGGAGAAATCCAGCGCGCCATTGCCTTCGGCCGCCCTGCGATAGAGCCGATACAGATCGCCTGCCAAGCCACCCATGGGTGTCGCCGAGCCGCTCGCCTGCGCGGTTTCCCGGGCCAGCCCCAGATCCTTGAGCATCAGATCCACCAGAAAACCACCCTGGTATCCACGGCTGGCGGGCACACCCTCCATCACCCCAGGCCAGGGATTGTACTTTTCCAGCGACCAGTTGCACCCTGAACTGTTGCGCATGATCTCCGACAGAACCTTCGGGTCGAGACCATTGTCCACACCCATCTGCAGCGCCTCGGCGGTGCCGATCATATGCACCGCCAGAAGCATGTTGTTGCAGATCTTGGCAACCGCGCCGGCACCCGGCCCACCCGCGTGAAACACATGATTGCCCATCTTGAGCAGCACTGGCCGCGCGGCCTCGACATCCGCCGCGGCTCCGCCGCACATGAAGGCCAGGGTGCCCGCCGTTGCGGCCGCGACGCCACCGGACACCGGTGCATCGATGAAACGCACACCGCGCTGACTCGCCGCATCACCGAGGCGACGCGAGGTCTGCGGTGAAACCGTGGAGCAGTCCATGACCAGGGCCTGTGTCGGCATCACCTGCAGCAGCCCGCTCTCGCCCAGCAGCAGCTTCTCCACGATCGCGCCATTGGGCAGCATGGTGACGACGCAATCCGCATCCGCCACGGCCGCTGCGGCGCTGGCCGCCACCTCGCAGCCCTGCTCCGCGGCACTCTGCAGCGCGCGGGGGGACAGGTCGAAAACCACGGCGGTCAACCCGCCCCTGACCAGATTGGCCGCCATGGGCGCACCCATGTTGCCAAGACCGATGAATGCCACACGTATTGTCATGCCGGCCTCCTGTCGAAACATGCCGCCCCGGGGCGGCCTGGCTGTGCTGAATCGCTGTACTGGATAGCTTTACTGGAATAGCTGTACTGGATACTTGGGCGAATCAGAGATCAGCCAGTGGGTGTGGATGATCGCCCCGGGTCGTCGCCATCGAGTGCGGACTGTCGCAGCCGCACCACATCACCGCCGGCACACAAGGTGCGATCACCGCTGCCACGAATCATCAAAAAGCGCGATGTCGCGGCCAACTGAGGCAAATGTCCCGAACAGGACTGGAGCGGATTCCGGCACGGTCGACGCCTGCTCAGCGGTTCTTCCAATTCAGTGGTTCTGCCAATTCAGCGGTTTTTCCAGTGCGGCGCGCGCTTTTCCACAAAGGCTGCCACGCCCTCTTTCTGGTCAGCCGTATCCCAGAGCTTCACGAACAGTTCGCGCTCAGTGGCCATCGCGCTTTCCATGGGCTGGCGCCTGGCGGCCATGATCAATTGCTTGCAGTAACGCACCGAGGTGGGGCTCTGCTTCTCAACCCTGGCCGCCATCTCCAGGGCCTTTTCCAGCGCCTGCCCGGTGGGCACGACTTCGTCCACCAGGCCAATGCGCTGTGCCTGCTCGGCCTTGACGCGTTCGCCGAGCAGGATCATGCGCTTGGCCCAGGATTCACCCACCAGCCACGGCAGCTGCTGCGAACCCAACCCGCAGGGCAGCAGGCCTACCGATGCCTCCGGCAACGCCATCTGCGCCTGCTCCTCGGCCACGCGCAAATCACAGGACAGAGCCACTTCCAGCCCGCCCCCCATGGCATAACCGGTGATGGCGGCGATCGACACGCCCCGATAGTTGGCCAGGGTGTGGAAAGCCTCGCCGAAGGCGTTGGCGAACGCAAATGCCTGGCCCTTGTCGTCGTGATTGAAGCGGTTCAGGTCGGCGCCCGCGCTGAAGAACTTCTCGCTCTCACTGGCGATGATCAGCGCATAGTTGTCGGCATCGTCATCCAGGCCCAGAACATGCTCGCGCAGTTCGTTCAGGCTTTGCGGCGTCCAGGTGTTGGCCGGCGGGTTGGTCATGGTAATGATGGCCACGTGGCCGCGCTTTTCGAACGTGATAAGGCTCATCGCAGGATCTCCGTTGCGCCGTCGTCGAGCAGTCGCCGCGCCGTGATGACACGCATGATTTCATTCGTGCCCTCGAGGATCTGGTGGACCCTCGCATCACGGAAGAAGCGCTCGATCGGATATTCCCGAAGATACCCGTAGCCACCGTGCAACTGCAGGGCCCGGTTGCAGACCTCGAAGCCGATATCGGTGGCAAAGCGCTTGGCCATTGCACAATAGACGGTTTTTTCCGGGTGGTCGGTATCGAGATGGCTGGCGGCCAGGCGCACCATTTGTCGCGCTGCGACCAGCTCGGTCAGCATGTCGGCGAGCTTGAACTGCACCGACTGCAGATGCGCAATGGGCGCGGCAAACTGCTCGCGCCCCCGCACGTAATCCTGGGCGAGGTCGAGGGTCGCCTGCGCGGCACCCACGGAACAGGCGGCGATGTTGACACGGCCACCGTCCAGGCCGCGCATGGCAATCCTGAACCCTTCACCTTCTTCACCGAGGCGGTAGCTGAGCGGTACCCGCACCTGGTCAAAGGTCAGGGCACGGGTGGGCTGGCTGTTCCAACCCATTTTTGCCTCGTTTTTTCCGTAGGTGATGCCCGGCGTGTCCGCCGGGATGGCCAGCGCGGTGATGCCACGAGCGCCCTGCTCGGGCTTGCCGGTGCGCACCATCACCACCAGCAACTCGGTACTGCCCGCGCCGCTGATGAACATCTTGCTGCCGTCGACCACATAATGGTCGCCCTCGCGACGCGCGCTGGTGCGCAGGGAACCCGCATCACTACCCGCCCCGGGCTCGGTCAGGCAGTAGGATCCGAGCCTGGCGCCGGCCGTCATCGCGGCGGCCCACTCTCTCTGCAAGACCTCGCTGCCCCATGTGCAGACCATCCAGGTGACCATGTTGTGGATGGAGAGATAGGCGGCGGTGGAGGTGCAGCCCGCGGCCAGCTCCTCCAGGATGATGGTGGTGTCCAGACGCGACAGCCCGAGGCCGCCATGGCGCTCCGGGCTGTAGATGCCGCAGAAGCCCAGCGCACCCGCGGCCGCGATGACCTCCCGGGGAAAGACCTTGTTCTGGTCCCATTCCGCAGCGCGGGGCGCAAGCTCGCCACGTGAAAAATCCCGGGCCGCCTGCTGGAAGGCGCGCTGTTCCTCACTGAGCGTGAAGTCCATGGGCACACTCTCACTTCAGATGGATCGACATATTGGGCCCAGCGGCTGCGATGTCGGATTCGAACCAGCGCGCGGTGATGGTTTTGGTTTCGGTGTAGAAGCGCACCGCCTGCTTGCCATACGCATGCTGGTCACCATAGAAGGACCCACGCCACCCGGTGAACGAAAAGAATGGCAGCGGTACCGGGATCGGCACATTGATGCCCACCTGCCCGACCAGGATCTCATGCTGGTACTTGCGCGCGGCGGCGCCGGAGGCTGTGAAGATGGACGTGCCGTTGCCGTAGGGGCAGGCATTGACCAGCTCAACGGCCTCATCCAGGGTCTCCACCTCGACGATACACAGCACCGGGCCAAAGATCTCCTCCCTGTAGATAGTCATCCCGGGGGTGACGCCGGCAAATACCGTCGGCCCCACCCAGTTGCCATCGGGGTAGCCCTCCACACGACAAGCGGAACCGTCGAGCAGGCAACGCGCGCCCTCGGCCTTGCCCTGTGCGATCAGATCCAGCACCCGGTCTCTGGCCTGGGGGCTGATCAGCGGCCCGTAGGCCGCGCCGGGATCGGTGTACACCCCCGGCCGGATACGGCCGATGGCCGCGGCGATATCGTCCGCCCACGCCCGCGCCTCACCCACCAGCACCGCCACCGAAATGGCCATGCAGCGCTGCCCCGCGGCGCCACAGGCGGAGCCCACCAGGTTGTTGATCAGCTGCCCCTTGTTGGCATCGGGCATCACCACCATGTGGTTCTTGGCACCGGCAAACGCCTGCACCCGCTTGAGATGGCGGGTGCCGGTACGATAGATATGCTGACCCACCGGCACCGAGCCGACAAAGGAGAGCGCCTGGACATCCGGGTGCGCCAGCAGCTGCTCAACCTGGTCGCGACCACCGTGCACCAGCTGCAGAATTCCCCTGGGAGCACCGGCCTGTTCAAACAGCTCCACCAGGCGAGTCGGCGTCAGTGGGTCCTGCTCCGACGGCTTGAGCACAAAGGTGTTGCCGCAGGCGATGGCCATCGGGAACATCCACAGCGGGATCATCGCCGGAAAGTTGAAGGGCGTGATGCCGACGCAAACACCAAGCGGCTGCAGGTAGGAATAGCAGTCAATGCCGCTGGCCACGTTCTCCACCGTCTCGCCCATCATCAGACTGGCGATGTTGGCGGCGTGCTCCACCACTTCAATGCCGCGCCACACATCGCCCCGGGCATCCTCGGTGGTCTTGCCCAGTTCGCGGGAGATAATCTCCGCCAGCTCGTCCTGGTGCTCCTTGAGCAGCTGCTGGTACCTGAGCATGATCCGCGCCCGGGCCGGCACCGGGGTTTCTTTCCAGGTGGCAAAGGCACGCAGCGCCGAGGCCACTGCCGCGTCGACCTCCGCCTCTGTGGCCAGCGGCACCTGCGTCAGCACTTCCTGCGTGGCGGGATTGGTCACCGGAAGGGTTTGGCTGGAACGGCTTTGCGTCCACTCCCCGTCGATGTAGAGCGGTACGGTCTGCGGGAATGTCATGGCGGCCCTCGCTGGCTGAGCACCCGATCCCGGCATTGAAGCACAGCCGCCCAGCGGACGACATTGACGATGTTGCCGTTCAGATGGACTATATTGCTCCTGACATTCGGCCCCGGGCAGCAGAGAACATGGCGCGGAACCCCGACGAAAACACGGATATCATTACCTCGCGCTGGCCACTCCCCTCCCACGGCGTGCGTGTTCTGCTGCCACGTTCAGCGGTCAAATTGCTGCAGACGCACCCCGTCAGCCGCGACCTCTACCCGCTGGCCACCGGCTATTACCCGGACGCCCATGGCCACCGCATGCGGCGGCGCAGTCATCCCACGCACCTGTTGATCTACTGCACCGGCGGCAGCGGCCAGCTGCAGGTCGGCGGGCGCAGCTGGGTCATCACCAGCGGCGACCTGATCGTGCTGCCGGCGGGCCTGGGCCACAGCTATCGCGCCAGCGCGGAAGACCCCTGGAGCATCTACTGGGTGCACTACGATGGTGAACTGGGCAACGCCTATAACGACCTGCTGGGCGCGCAAACGGTGCAGGCCATCGGCCTGCAGCAACGACTGATTGCAGAATTCGATGCCCTGTTCAGCCTGCGCCGGGCCGGGGCCGCCACCACACCCTATCTGCACGGCGCCTGCCGCCTGAAGGCATTGCTGACCGACATCGGCGACATGGCCACGCGCAGCCCGGAGGACGCAGGCCGCGGCCTCGATCTCGAGCAGATCGAAGAGCTGATGCGCCTGCGCACAGGGGGGGAGCTCAACCTGGACGAGCTGGCCCGGGAGGCGAGCCTGTCGAAATACCATTTTTCCCGCAAGTTCAAGGCACTGACCGGACACTCACCGATCCAGCACTTTATTCACCTCAAGCTGCGCCAGGCCTGCCGGCTGCTGGACACCACCGATGCCCCGGTCAAGGTGATTGCCGCCCGCCTCGGCTACGACGACCCGTATTATTTCTCGCGCCTGTTCCGGCGCGTCGTGGGCCTGTCACCGCGCCAGTACCGCGACAGCCACGCGGCCTGAGGCGGCCTGAGGCGGTCCCTGTCGGGGGCGATCACAGGGCCTCAGCCCGCCCCGCACACCGCCCGCTGCAAAAACGTACTGAGCTCGCCGATGCGGCGGATGATCGGGTAGGCCGGGTCGTGAATCCAGTTGAGGATGACCCCGTTCATACCCGCGACGATCATCTCGGCGAGGAAGCCGGGCTCGAAACCCGGCGCGATATCGCCACACGCCCGCCCGTCCTCCAGCAACAGCAGGAATGCCTGGTTGAGCTGCCGCAGCTGCGCGCTGCTGCGGGTGTCGTCCACGGACAGATCGAGCAGGGTATGGCGGATGAGGCTGCGCTCGAGCTGCTCGAAGCGCGCGAGGTTGTTGCGCATCGCCTCGAAGAAGCAGGCAAGGCGTTCCGCGGTGCCGGTGTACTGCTCCATCGCCAGTTCGACCAGCGCCTGGGTCTCGCCGAACAACAGGGCCTCCGCCAGCTCGGTGATGAGGTGCTGGCGCGACGGGAAGTAGTTATAGAACGTCTTGCGCGCCACCTCGGCCCGGGCGCAGATGTCCTCGACCGTGGTCTCCTCGCAGCCGCGCTCGGCAAACAGGGCGATGGCGGCCTCGGTGATGCGGCCCCGCACCTCCTGCTTGCGGCGCTCGCGCCGGCCCGGCGCCGGGTCCGCCGCGGCGGGGTCATCCAGGGTGTGCAGGGTGGCGATATCGGTCACGCGGGGCCTCCGGCCGGTGGTGGTGGGTCGTGGGCGCAGTGCTGGGCAGGGACTGATGGTCGCCCCCGTGTTCCCTGACTGGCATAATGGACTGCTTCGCCGGCCCCATCAACGCGTGCGGGCCCGGCCATGCTGAAACCGATGAGAGGAACCCCATGTCGCGCCTGGAACGCATTCTCAGGGAACTGCGTGTCGACCCGCCCCTGATCACCGTACTGACCAGCCTGGCGACCGCCAGCAAGGAGATCGCCTTTCACCTGCGCGAGGGGGCGATGGCGGGCATTCTGGGTGCGGCCGGATCCGAGAATGTACAGGGCGAGGTGCAGAAGAAGCTCGACGTACTCGCCAACGACCTGATCAAGCAGGCCCTGAGGACCACGCCGGCGGTGCGCGCCCTGGCCTCGGAGGAGGAAGAACGCGCGGTGCCGGTGAACCCGGAGGGCAGCCTGCTGGTTTGCTACGACCCGCTGGACGGCTCCTCCAACATCGACATCAACAGCATGGTCGGCACCATCTTCTCGATCTACCCCGCCGGCCCCGGCAAGCGCCTGGCCGACCAGGACTTTCTGCAGCCCGGCCGCGCCCAGGTCGCCGCCGGCTACATGCTCTACGGCCCCTCGGTGATGCTCGCGCTGACCACCGGCCACGGCGTGCAGATGTTCACCCTGTGCCCGCGCACCGGGGAGTTCCTGTGCACGGTGCGCGAGGCCGGCATTCCGGCGGATACCCGGGAGTTCGCCATCAACATGTCGAACCAGCGCTTCTGGGCGGAGCCGATGCAGCGCTATGTCGCGGACCTTCTGGCGGGCCGAGAAGGCCCCCGGGGCAAGAACTACAACATGCGCTGGGTGGCGGCGATGGTGGCGGATGTGCACCGCATCCTGTGCCGCGGCGGCCTGTTCACCTACCCCTGGGACCGGCGCCAGCCGGAACAGGCCGGCAAACTGCGCCTGATGTACGAGGCCAACCCGATGGCGCTGCTGGTGGAGCAGGCCGGTGGCGAGGCCTGGACCGACCGCTGCCCGATCCTCGATGTGGAGCCGGAGCACATC
>JBJHBY010000022.1:0-2158 GCA_050485745.1 Gammaproteobacteria bacterium
CTTGACGAGCGTTGCAACGACGTCCAGTGTGCGCCAGAGGCCCGCCCTTCGGGGCTTTGCGTTGATCCGCCTGACCTCGTTGCGGTCACTTGAAAGGCAACCAGCCTTCCCGCGTGACCGCGTCTCCCCAGACGAATCAACGCAAGGCCTGAGCGATCGCCGAATTGATCAGAGGTGCCCTGGAGAAGACTTGCCAGACCCGGGGCGAATACTGTACAAATAAACAGCCTCAACCCGGAATGCGCACGGAGCCCCGACATGCTCACCCACCTCAGCATCCACAACGTCGCCATTGCCGATCATCTGGAAATCGAGCTGGACGCGGGCATGACCGTGGTCACCGGCGAAACCGGTGCCGGCAAATCGATCATGCTCGATGCGCTGGGCCTGGCACTTGGCGATCGGGCTGATGCCGGCATGGTGCGGCAGGGTGCTCCCCGGGCGGACATTCTCGCCAGCTTTGACCTCGGCCGCATCGAGGGGGCCCGGCAGTGGCTGGAAGAGCGCGAGCTCGCGTCGGGGGACGAATGCGTGCTGCGCCGGGTCATCAACGCGGACGGCCGCTCCCGCGGATTCATCAATGGCCGCCCGGCAACCCTGCAGGATCTGCGCGCCCTGGGTGAATTCCTGGTCGACATCCACGGTCAGCACGCACACCAATCCCTGTTGCGGCGCAGCCATCAGCGCGACCTGCTGGACGCCTTTGCCGGGCAACAGGCCCTGGCGGCGGAACTGCGTCAGCGCGCACGCGAATACCAGCAGCGACGCGAACAGCTGGCATCGCTCGAGAGCGGCCACGGCGAGCAACTGGCGCGCGCGCAACTGTTGTCCTACCAGGTCGGGGAACTGGACCAGCTCGACCTGTCGGAGGATGAACTGGCTCGCCTGGAGCAGGAACAGCAGCAACTGGCCAATGGCGAGGCCATACTCCAGCACAGCCAGCACGCCCTCGCCCTGTGTTCCGAAGGTGAGATCAATGTCTCCAATATCCTGCAGCAGGCGCTGCGCTCCCTGGAGGCGATCGACGCGCCCCACGCCGCACTGGCCGAGGCCACCGAGATGCTCGGCAACGCGCTGATCCAGGTCGACGAGGCTGCACGCACCCTGTCCCGTCATGTCGATGACTTCGAGCTGGACCCGGAGCGGCTGGTACAGGTCGAGCAACGTCTCGGCGCCATCTACGATATTGCCCGCAAGCACCGGATCAGCCCGGCAGACCTCCCCCGGCTGCACCGGGAATTACAGACCGAACTGGCCGGCATCAGTGGCGGCGATGCAACCCTGGAGCGATTACGCGGCGATATCCGGACATTGCAGGTGGAGTACGACCGCCTGGCCGCAGCCCTGGGCAAGGCACGCGCACGTGCCGCCACGGCTCTACGCAAGGCTGTGGAACAACAACTGAAGGCCCTGGCCATGGGTAACTGCCGCTTCGAGGTCGCACTGACACCCAGGGAAGACACCTCACCGCACCCGGCGGGGCGTGAGCAGGTGGAGTTCCTGATCAGCACCAACCCCGGCTCTCCACCGCAGGCGCTGAGCCGGGTCGCTTCGGGCGGCGAGCTGTCACGGATCAGCCTGGCCATCCAGGTCATTGCCGCGCGCAACAGCGCCATCCCCACCCTGGTGTTCGATGAGGTCGATGTCGGTATCAGCGGCGCCACC
Organism: Gammaproteobacteria bacterium; assembly: GCA_050485745.1. Taxonomy (GTDB): domain Bacteria; phylum Pseudomonadota; class Gammaproteobacteria; order Pseudomonadales; family CAMLJR01; genus JBJHBY01. Next base: position 1,666 of record JBJHBY010000022.1, read on the forward strand.
GCTGAAGTGGTCGGTAACCTGCTGCAGGAGCTGGGCGAGCGCGGCCAGGTATTGTGTGTCACCCACCAGCCTCAGGTGGCCAGCAAGGGCCATCAGCACCTGAGAGTGAGCAAGAGCAGTGATGCCCGGAGCGTCCGCACGACCGTGTCAAACCTGGAAGCCGACGACCGCATCGAGGAACTGGCACGTATGCTCGGTGGCCTGGCCATCACCGAGCAAACCCGTGCACATGCCCGGGAGATGGTCACCTTGACCCATTGACGCTCAGGGCAGCCGCGGGGCTCTGCGCCTGACCCGGGAGGGCAGGCTCAACCAGTCCGAACAGGCCAGAGCCAGGCGGCGCCGCGAACGCCACTGGCATCACCGTGCTGCGCCGGCAGCAGACGCGTGCGAATGCTGTCACTGAAGATCGTACTGCCCCAAAGCGTCGGTACCACCCGGTACAGGCTGTCGATGCGGGATACCCCTCCCGCGAGCACGACCACATCGGGAT
>JBJHBY010000022.1:2168-17951 GCA_050485745.1 Gammaproteobacteria bacterium
CATCGGGATCAACGATATTGATGACTTCGGATAACGCAGCCGCAAGCTGTCGCTGGTACAGGGCCATGACCGGCGACATGGCAGCGTCGCCACGGGCCGCACGAGTGGCAACCACCTCGGCAGAGCAGGATTCCCCGCTCATCACCAGGGCCGTGTGACTGAGTCCTGGGCCAGAGAGATAAGTCTCGACGCAGTCCAGCCTTCCGCAATAGCAGGGCCGCCCCTCCCTCGCGACATCATCCCCCAGGGCCGGCAGGGGATTGTGCCCCCATTCGCCGGCGATGCCGTTGGCTCCCGCGAGTGGACGCCCATGCACGACCAACCCGCCGCCAACGCCGGTCCCCAGAATCACACCGAACACGACCTCCGCACCGGCGCCGGCACCATCCACCGCCTCGGAAAGGGTCATGCAATTGGCATCATTCGCCATGCGCAGCGGCTGGCCGAGGTGCCGCTCCAGGTCCTCGCGGAAGAAACGGCCGTTCAGGCAAGTGGAGTTGCAGTTGCGCAGGGTCCCCGTGGCGGGGGAGAGGCTGCCCGGTGTACCGATACCGATACTGGCGCTGGCGATACCGGCCTCGACCTTGAGCGTCGCTACCAGGTCCGTGACCGCAGCGAGGATGCCATCGTAGTCACCCGACGGGGTCGGCACACGCCGGCGCGCCAGCTCCGCGCCGCCTTCATCCAGCACGACGCCTTCGATCTTGGTGCCACCGAGGTCGATGCCGATACGGTATCGGCCGCTCATAACAACTGTACAGCAGCCATGACAAAGACCCAGCAGATCACACTGCGGGTCAGCAGGGCACCGACTTCCCGCAGTTCATCCGCCGCGCGCTCGCGAAAACGCGCGTCCGGGCCATCATCGAAGGGCCTGGCCAACAGGGCGGCGCGCTGAAAGCGGGCCAGCAGTGTGGCGCTGGCCTCGCCCCTGGTCCAACTGTGCTGCCACTCTCTGAAGCAGTCGACGAAACTGCCCGTCAGCGCGAAGGCCAGGCCCAGAAAGCGCACCGGCAACCACTCCAGCAACCACAGAAGCTTTGCCGCCAACGTGACCTGCGGCGCCTCGGGATCGTGGCGCGCCTCGATCGCCAGCAGACGGTAGGCCAGCGCGACCGCCGGTCCGAGCAGGAAAAACCAGAACACCACGACAAACCAGCGCTCCAGACCGAGATAGAGCACAGACTCGCGTACGCGCTCATGCAGGGCCTGGTCGGACTCGATGCCCTCCTTGCCAACGTCCACCCCGAGCGGTGCGGCCAGTTCGCAAGCCGCTTCGGTGTCACCCCGCTGCCAGGCATCAAGATAGCGGTCCAGCGCCGCTCTGAGGTCTCCGCGTCCCATGCTGTAGAGCAGCACCAGCAGATACAACAGGAATAGCGGTAGCCCATACCAGACCGAGCGCAGCGCCCAGTCCAGGAGGACGATCAGCAGTACGGGCAGGGCAATGAGCAGCGGCAGGTGCAGCGCCGGCAGCGGCACGCGCTGCACCTGCCCGCGAAGGGCATGAACCCAGCCGTCCCACTGCACCGGGCCACCGGAACCCCACCACTGCAACAGCAGCAGGGCCAGAACAATCGCGAGAAATGTCATGCGTCTGCCATCAGCTCCCTGTAGAGGGCCCAATCGAACGCCGGGCCCGGGTCCGTCTTGCGCCCCGGCGCGATATCCGCATGGCCAGCGATGCGCTGCCTGGTAATGCCGGGATAGCGCTGCCGCAGCAAGCCTGATACCTCGGCCAGTCGGCGGTACTGCAGGGGAGTATACGGAGTGTGGTCGGTACCCTCCAGTTCGATACCAATACTGAAGTCGTTGCAGGCTTCGCGTCCGAGAAAACGGGACACCCCCGCGTGCCAGGCGCGACGATCAAACGATACGAACTGCAGCACGTCGCCACCGCGCTGGATCAACAGGTGGGCAGATACACGCAGGGATTCCAGCCCGGCCAGGGAGGCGTCCAGGGAACAGTCCAGAGTGTTGCAGAACAGGGCCTCGACCAGCCCGGTACCGAACTGGCCGGGTGGCAGGCTGATATTGTGAATGACCAGCAGGTCGACCGGCGTGCCGGGGGGGCGCGAATCCTGATTCGGGCTGGGGCAATGGCGCACCCCGGTCAGCCAGCCTGAGGCATCAATCAACATGGGTGAGGATGATCCGGCACATGGCGAGGATCATACACAGCCCGTTGCTGGCTGAACAGAAAAGGCGCCGCCCCGGGAACGTCGCAACAGCGCCTCTGCGCGTCAGACCCGCGGCTCACCCCGCATTTGACGCAGGTTGCCGATCACTGACTCCAGGGCGCGATCAAACAGGCGGCTGTCATCCAGCAGCTTGAGTACGCCGGTATCGAGGTCCAGAGCCAGTTGCTCGCGGGCACTCTCCGCCACCTTGACCCCCGCCCGATTGACGAAGATATAACGGCCAGTGGCACGAATCACCGCCGCCAGCCGGCAGCGCAGCACAGTCGACTCGGGGCCGGGAAACTCGACCCAACTGCCAATGCGCAGATTATCGATATTGGCGAGCGCCGCCGCCGAAGCGGTGGGCGCGCTCGTCTCCGCGGTATCGCCGGATTCGGCTGGCTGCTCTCCGGGTATCCCTTCGTTTGCAGCAACGGCCGGAATCGAGGCCTCGGCGGGGTCACCAAAGGCCAGCGACAGCTCGCGGTCGAGATCCTCGATAGCCGCGGATGGCTCCTCTGCGGAGAGCGGCTCGGGCTCCAGCTCTTTATGCCCCATCTCCGCAGCGTCATGCCCACTCTCCGAGGGCGATGGGCTGTGTTCGAGGCGAGCGTCCAGAACCTGATCCAGGGTCAACGGCCCGGGCGGCGCAACCGTCGCCGCCGACGGCTCCACAGCCCCTGCCGGTGCCTCGGCAACCATGGACGCGGACGCGGGCTCCGGGGTGGCCGCACCGCCCTGGCGCAGTATCGCGAGATGGATGTGCTCGAGCTCCGCGAACAGCTGATTCATATCGTAGGGATTGAAACCGACCCGGGTCAGTCCCCCACGCAACTGCCTGAGCAGGCCGGGCAGGCGCTGCATCAGGCGCCGACGCCCCTCGGCATCGGTGACGGGGCGGATACTCTCAAGCAGTTCGTCCACCGTGGCCAGACCCTGGCGCCACTCCTCGCTGCCCTCACCCTCACGCAGACAGCTGAGAAACAGGACATGGCTCCAGCCGTCCTGCAGCAATCGGGCCACCACCGCGGGCAGGGTCAGGCCCTCGACACGCTCATTCAGCGCCTGCTGGACGGTATTCCGCGCCATCTCGGAGCGGGCGCGACCATCCTCGGCGTCGACGGTACGTTGCTCGACAAGGTTGGCACGGCGACGCTCCTGCTCCATGAAGGAAACGAAGTCGGCGAGGAACTCCGTGAAAATGATGACATCGTGGTCGAACTCGTTCAGCACGCGATCAACCACGGCGGCCATCTTGCGGTACAGCGGGTCGCGTTCGATATCCGCACCCGGTGCCCAGCCAATGCCCGCCGTGGCCATTTCGTTCAGCAGTTTGCGCGCCGGATGCCCGCCCTTTCCAAAAAAGGACTTGTCGAGCATCGCCACCTTGAGGATGGGAATCTGCAGGCGCGCAATCAGGCCCTTCAGTGGCGCCGCCAGATTGCGATCTTCAAGAATGAACTGGAACAGCATGGAGACCAGGTTGATGGCGTCATCGTCGGCCTGCCCGATGCTCACGTTCTGCCGGGGACTGCGCGCCTGAATCAGCGGCTGCAGTGCCGCCAGCACATCCAGCTGGAGACTTCCGGAGGAACCCTGTGCCACCTGCTCGATCTGGCTCAGCTGGCCGGACTGTACCTGCCCAAGCAATTGCAGCAGCGTCGACTGGGGCAGCGCCTGCTGTGCGCCGGCAGGCCCTGCGGAAACGGTCTGAGGGCCGCGGGCCTGGTGCAGCAGGTTGCTCAGCTGCTGGAACAGCTGTTCCTCCTCAACACTTGCGCCGTGCGTGTCACCTGTACTACGTGTCGACGCCGCCGGCGATGTTGCTCGCTGCTTGCGGCGCAGGTCCGGGTTGCGCAGGCCGGGCAGGACGCCACACTCCTCCAGCACCTTGTTGCACTGATCGTAGAATCCGGCGAGGGCATTGACCACGACCCGCTCGAACAGCTTGAACAGAACCAGACGCGCCTTGATGTCCATCTCCAGGGTGCGGCAGGCGGAAATGAACGCTGTGCACAGCGCCGCGGGGGCCAGAGGGTTGTCACGCAGGGCCAGCTTGCGGCTCGGGGCAACGGCATCGAGACGCAGGGTCAACAGCTGCAGGGCCTCGGCAAATTGCCGCTCTGCCCGGGCCACCATGGCATCCACGGCGACCATCTCCTCGAGCTCCTCGTGGTCGACCAGGGACAATTCACTGGCCACGGCATCATCCAGCAGAGCGTCGCGAGGGCCTGGCATGACGGCCTGTACCAGGGTGGCGATGCCATCCTGCAGCTGGTGCACCAGCGCCTGTTCGATGCCGCGACGACGAATGCGCAGCTCACGCATGGACTCGAAAAAGAGGTTCTGCTCCGCATTGCTGCCAGCGCGATCCGCCAGCTCGAACAGGGCGTCATCGGCCTGGTCAAACAGGGCCTGCAATGGCGCCTGCAATGCAGGGCCCATGCACTCATGCAGGCGCAGCAGTGCCTGCGGCAGCGCCGCGGGAGGGCGGGCCGGCTTCAGTGGTACCACCTTGGATTTTGGATCGACCATGGCCAAGTACCCGAAAACGGTTCACAGCGACGACTCCGGGCACATGCACGCGCCGGGAGCCCTACAATTCCGATCATAGGGCAGTCACCTTGCGATGTCGCCACCACTTCACCGGACCTTGAAGTGCATCACACTGCCGAGCACCGGCAATCGGTGCGGGGTGACTCACGTCCATTAGAATCAGTGCCCCGATCATGCGATGATCCAGACATGCAAACCTCCCACCCCACCGGCCGCTATGGCCTGGCCATGTTTGCCCTCGCCTGGCTGGTGCTGCTGGGCCTGGGGGTCGTGGCCTACAGCGGCTGGCTTGATTCCCGCGAACAGTCCCGCCTCAGCCCCAGGGGCGAGGTCATGGCGGACGGCACGGCACTGGTACGCCTGCGCCCCGATCCGCGTCATCACTACTACACCCGCGGCCGCATCAACGGCCAGGACGTGGTGCTGCTGGTGGACACCGGTGCCAGCGCCGTGGTCATCCCCCAGGGGCTGGCCCGCGGCATGGACCTGCCGGACCTCGGTCGCGGTGTTGCCATGACCGCGAACGGCCGCGTCCAGGTCACGCAGACGCGGCTGCAGTACCTGGACATCGGCCCGATCCGGCTTTACGACGTGCCCGCCGCGATCAATCCGGGCATGGATGGCAGGGTCATCCTGCTCGGTATGTCGGCGCTCAGCCGCCTTGGCTTTCGCAGCGAGGACGGCGACCTGATCCTGGAACAGCACCCCGCCCGCGCGCCCTGAGCCCGGCATTCCTGATAGACTGCGGGCCGCACCGACAGCCAACCGGAAGCCCCCCATGGACATTCCCGACACCCTGCGCAGGGATATCGAGCACAGCGTGCGCTGGGCCCTGGCGGAGGACATTGGCGACGGCGATATCACCGCCGAACTGATCCCCGCCGGGACCATCGCCAGCGCGACCATCATCACCCGTGAGGCCGCGGTGATCTGCGGTCGCCCCTGGGTCGAGGAGGTGTTCCGCCAGATCGACCCGGCCGTGGCTCTCGATTGGCTGGTCGAGGACGGTGATGCCGTGCAAGCCGATCAGTTGCTGCTCAGGCTGCACGGCTGCGCCCGCAGCCTCCTCAGCGGCGAGCGCACGGCGCTGAACTTCCTGCAGACCCTGTCCGGCACCGCGACCACTGCCCGTGAGTACGCCCGTCTCGTGGCCGGCACCTCCGTCAAGGTCCTGGATACCCGCAAGACCCTGCCCGGACTGCGCAGCGCACAAAAGTATGCGGTGCGCTGCGGCGGCTGCCACAACCACCGCATCGGCCTGTTCGATGCTTTCCTGATCAAGGAAAACCATATCGCCGCCTGCGGTGGCATCGGAGCCGCCGTCGCCACCGCGCGGCGCAACCACCCCGGAAAGCCGGTCGAGGTGGAAGTCGAAACCCTGGAGGAGCTGGATCAGGCCCTGGCCGCCGGGGTGGACATCGTTATGCTGGATGAGTTTGATGCGGAGGCGATGCGCGAGGCAGTCAGCCGCGCACGCGGCCGCTGCAAGATCGAGGTATCCGGCAGTATTGATGCCGGACGCCTGCAGGAACTGGCGGACAGCGGTGTCGACTTCGTCTCCAGCGGCGCACTGACCAAGCACTGCCGGGCGGTGGACCTGTCCATGCGACTGGCCACACTGCCGGGCTGAGAAGACTCCGGAAATGAAAAACCCCCGCCGGGGCGGGGGTTTCTGATCGAGCAGTGAAGATTACCCGATGACGTCAGCCCCAATCAGGGATCGAGTTCGTCATCTTCATCATCGCCACCTTCAGCACCGGCAGCCAGTGCGGCCACATCATCGGCGCGGCAGGAGCCCGGCAGATACTTGGAGGCCAGGCCATCGCCAGGGCCACACTTCCAGCGTGAAACCTGACGACCCATGTGGTCGGCCACCGTCATCGGAGTAGCCCCATCGGAATCACGGAACGGCGCGAGAACAACGGACATGCCGTCAAAATCGGCACCCAACCCATCGGTACCGCGAAGCTCGATCACAACCACGCCATCGTCCGTGGTACGGACTTCCTCGACATACTGGGAAGGATTGCTTGCCTCGCAGCCCCAGTTACCCGCGCCCGGACCTTCGGAAGCAGACTGGTACACCTCGGTAATCGAGGTGCGGCAGGCGGAGCCGGCCAGGATCACTTCAGACATCTTGGCGCGAACGGTGTAGTCCTGGTAGGCAGGCAGTGCCACCGCGGCCAGGATACCGATGATCGCGATCACGATCATCAGTTCGATCAGGGTAAAACCTTGCTGAACCTTTTTCATGTCAGTCACTCCGCTGTGTGAGCAATCGTCTGTTCGTCTGGTTTATAGAGCAGCTCTGGTTCCGATGGCGGCCTTGCCAGCGCTGTTGCCCGAAAACAATTCACGGAGCGTGCCAGAATCATCAGGCGATTGTTTTTTCAGGAAAAGTGGTTTTTTACCCGGCTTCAGTGAACCGCGCCGGCCACAGGATGCCTGCCGCAAACCGGCCACTACTGACAATTTTTGTCAGCCCGCGCCGGGCGACACCGTGATCCCGGCCTCATCCCGGCATGAACCGGGCCGCCCCGCGGCGAGCACTTGCTATACTTGCTGCTGGCCCGGAAAGGTTCAGATTCAGGGTCAGCAGCCGCCCTCTTGCCCGCAACAGGACCCAGCATGTCAAGTGGAACCCCGGTAGCCCTCAGCGGCCTGGCCCGGCGCCTGGTCAGGGACAATGTCCTCAGCGAGGATGTCGCCCGCGACGCCCTGCAGGCGGCGGCCCGCGACAAGAAGCCCTACGTTTCCTATCTGGTGGAGAGGCAGCTGGCCGACGGACTGCTGATCGCCGAAGCGGCGTCGGACGAATTCGGCACCCCCCTGTTCGATCTCAGCGCTTTTGACACCAATCAGGTCCCGAAAGGCCTGGTGGACGTCAAGCTGGTGCAGAAACACCATACGGTGCCCCTGTACAAGCGCGGCAACCGCCTGTTCATCGCCGTCTCCGACCCTACCAACCTGCGCGCCATTGACGAAATCAAGTTCCACACCGGGGTCAACACCGAGGCGATCCTGGTCGACGAACGCCAGCTCGCCGCGGCCATTACCAAGTACGTCGAGGTCAACGAGACTCCGCTGGGCGCCGAGCTGGGGGGGCTGGACGACGCCTCCCTGGAAGACCTGGATATCGAGGCCATAGACGACGATGCCCGGGACAAGGACACCGGCAGTGCGGAGGCGGACGAGACCCCGATCGTGCGTTTCGTCAACAAGGTGCTGGTGGATGCGATCAAGACCGGGGCTTCGGACATCCACTTCGAGCCCTACGAACGCAGCTACCGGGTGCGCTTTCGCACCGATGGCATCCTGCACGAAGTGACGCGCCCCCCGGTCAACCTGGGCATGCGTCTCGCCGCTCGCCTCAAGGTCATGTCGCAGATGGACATTTCAGAGCGGCGCGTACCCCAGGACGGGCGCATCAAGATGAAGCTGTCCAAGACCCGCGCCATCGACTTCCGGGTCAACACCCTGCCCACCCTCTGGGGCGAGAAAGTAGTGCTGCGGATTCTCGACCCGTCCAGCGCCAGGATGGGCATCGACGCCCTCGGCTACGAGCCGGAGCAAAAGGAATTATACATGCGCGCCCTGGATCAGCCCCAGGGCATGATCCTGGTCACCGGGCCCACCGGCAGCGGTAAAACCGTGTCCCTGTACACCGGTCTGAACATCCTCAATACCAACGAGCGCAACATCTCCACCGCGGAGGATCCAGTGGAGATCAACCTCGAGGGGATCAACCAGGTCAACGTCAACACCCGGGTCGGCCTGACCTTCGCCGAGGCCCTGCGCTCCTTCCTGCGCCAGGACCCTGACGTGATCATGGTCGGGGAGATCCGCGACCTGGAAACCGCGGAGATCGCCATCAAGGCCGCCCAGACCGGCCACCTGGTGCTCTCGACCCTGCACACCAACAGTGCCCCCGAGACGATTACCCGCCTGCTCAACATGGGGGTGGCCCCCTTCAACGTGGCCACCTCGGTCAACCTGATCATCGCCCAGCGCCTGGCCCGGCGCCTGTGCGGTCATTGTGCCGCACCGGCGGACATCCCCAGGGAGGCCCTGCTCAGGGAGGGCTTCACCGAGGCGATGCTGGAAACCGCGACTATAATGAAGCCCGTGGGCTGCCCCAAGTGCCTCAACGGCTACAAGGGCCGCGTGGGTATTTATGAAGTGGTTCGCATCACCCCGAAAATCTCCCGGATTATCATGGAAGAAGGCAACTCCATCGATATTGCCGATGCCGCCCGGGAAGCCGGCTTCAACGACCTGCGTACCTCGGCGCTGGTCAAATGCGCCGCCGGGGTGACCAGCCTCGAGGAAGTCAACCGCGTGACAAAGGACTAACCGGCCATGGCCACGAGCACCGCCAAGAGCTACACCTATGTCTGGCAAGGGGTGGATCGCCAGGGACGCCCCACCAAGGGGGAGTCACAGGGCGCCAATCAGGCGCTGGTCAAGGCACAGCTGCGCAAGCAGGGCATCGTGCCGAAGAGCGTCAAGCGCAAGGCACAGCCCCTGTTCGGCGGCACCAGGAAGCGCATCACCGCGGCGGACATCTGTATCTTCACCCGCCAGCTGGCCACCATGATGAAAGCGGGCGTCCCCCTGGTGCAAAGCTTCGAGGTGGTGGCCGACGGCCTCGAGAATCCGAGCATGCGCGACCTGGTGCGCCAGATCCAGGCGGACGTCTCCTCGGGTACGGCCTTCGCCGCGTCGATCGAGAAGCATCCCAAGTATTTCGATGAACTGTTCTGCAACCTGGTCGCCGCTGGCGAGCAGGCGGGCACCCTGGAGTCGATGCTCGACCGCATCGCCACCTACAAGGAAAAGACCGAGGCACTGAAGGCGAAGATCAAGAAAGCGATGACCTATCCCGTTGCCGTCGTGGTGGTGGCCATCGTGGTCACCGGTATCCTGCTGGTCAAGGTCGTGCCCACCTTCGCAGAAACCTTCAGCGGCTTCGGCGCCGACCTCCCCGCCTTCACCCTGATGGTGCTGAACCTCTCGGAGTTCGTGCAGGCCTGGTGGTTCATCATTGTGCTCGGCATCATCGGGGTGGTCGTCAGCATGGGCCAGGGGCGCAGGCGCTCCCGTGCCTTCCGCGAGACCACCGATCGACTGCTGCTGCGAGTACCCATTATCGGCGAGATCGTCTACCAGTCGATCATCGCCCGCTTCGCCCGCACCCTGTCCACGACCTTCTCTGCGGGCGTTCCCCTGGTGGACGCCCTGGAGTCGGTGGCCGGCGCCGCAGGCAGCGTGCCCTATCACGATGCCATCCTGCGTATTCGCGACGACGTCACCTCGGGGCAGCCCCTGTTCACCTCCATTCGCAGCACGGAGATGTTTCCCAACATGCTGCTGCAGATGGTCGCCATCGGTGAGGAGTCGGGCGCCCTCGATGACATGCTGGAAAAGGTCGCAACCCACTATGAGGACGCGGTCGACAACATGGTCGACGGCCTCACCGCCCTGCTGGAGCCGATGATCATGGCGGTCCTCGGGGTGCTGATCGGCGGCCTGATGATCGCCATGTACCTGCCAATCTTCATGCTTGGCTCGGTGATCTGAGCCCGTGCCACTGCAGGACCTGATGGCCACCTGGCCGGGCCTGTGGCCTGCGCTCGCCCTGTTGTTCGGCCTGCTGGTCGGCAGCTTTCTCAATGTGGTGATCTACCGCCTGCCACGTCAGCTGCAGGCAGAGTGGCGCAGCGAAAGCCGCGCCCTGCTCGAGCTCGAACCCGCACCGGGGCAGGAGGATGCCGCTGCCACCAGCACCTTTAACATCGCCTTCCCCGCCTCCCATTGCCCCCACTGCCAGGCTCCCATCAAGGCCTGGCACAACGTGCCGATCATCAGCTTTCTGTTGCTGCGCGGCCGCTGCGCCCACTGCAACGCGGCCATCGGATGGCGCTATCCCGTGGTCGAGGCGCTGGCCGGCGTTGGCGCGGCGCTGATCGCCCTGTGGCTGGGCTGGACCCCACAGGCGGTCGCCGCCATCCTGCTGACCTGGGCGCTGCTCGCCCTGAGCGCCATCGATATCGACCATCAACTGCTGCCGGACCGCGTCACCCTGCCCCTGCTGTGGCTCGGCCTGGCGCTCAACAGCGCCGGGCTGTTCACCGGGCTGCAGGATGCCGTCTGGGGTGCGATTGCGGGGTATCTGAGCCTGTGGCTGGTGTTCCATGCCTTCCGCCTGCTCACCGGCAAGGAGGGCATGGGCTACGGCGACTTCAAGCTGCTGGCGGCGCTCGGTGCCTGGCTGGGCTGGCAGTTGCTGCCCTTGATCATCCTGCTCTCGTCACTGGTCGGAGCGCTCTGCGGTGCGATGTTGCTGATGCTGCAGGGTCGTGATCGCGCCACCCCGATTCCATTCGGCCCCTATCTGGCTGCGGCGGGCTGGATCGCGCTACTGTGGGGCGACCAACTGATCAGCCAGTATCTGCAGTTTGCCGGCCTGGGGTCTTGAGTGGCACCCGCATCGCCCCGAAACAGGCAAGGCGCTCAGTCCGCGTCAGGCAGATCCCCGGAGAGCAGGTCATCGTAGGTGGTATCACCTCCGATGCGGTGCTCCTCATTGGCCCAACCGACGAAATCCTGGTCCTTGCAGCGGCTTGAACAGAAGGGGCGGAAGGGGTTGGCAGGGTCCCAGGTCAGGCTTGTACCGCAACCCGGGCAACGCAGGCGTGGCGACTTCCGGCTCATGGCGAGACCTCCGGCGCTGCACTGGCCGACCTCCCGCGGGCCAGATCAAGATAGCGCCGGTGCAGGCGCTGCACCTGCCCGTCCAGCGCCGCCTCTTCACCACTGTTGTCGATCACGTCATCCGCCCGGGCCAGGCGCTGTTCGCGGCTGGCCTGACTGGCCATGATACGGCGCACCTGCACGGCGTCATTGGTATCGCGCTGCATGGTGCGCTGCAGCTGCACCGACTCGGGCACGTCCACGACCAGCACACGCTGGCACAGGACATGCTGCCCGGATTCCACCAGCAGGGGTGAAACCAGGATGGCGTAGGGGCTGCGTGCAGCTGCCAGCTGGCGCAGAAGCTCCTCGCCGATAAGCGGATGCAGCAAGGCCTCAAGCCACAGCTTTGCGTCCGGATCACTGAAGATCCGCTGGCGCAGGGCGGCGCGATCAAGCTGCTCGCCCTGCATCACACCCTCCCCGAAATGCTCACGAATCGCGTCCAGCGCGGGCGTGCCCGGCTCGACCACCTCACGCGCGACGACGTCGGCGTCGATCACATCGACCCCGAGTGCGGCAAAGCGGCGGGTCACGGCACTCTTGCCGCTGCCAATACCCCCGGTAACACCAATGACCAGCATCGCGTCCTCCCAGCGTCGGATCAGTCGGGCAATAATGCCCGGGATTCCCGGCGCAGGCGCCCGGACTGCAGCACCGCCTCGAGAACAGGGCGGTTCGCGGCGGGAAAGTCCAGGGCGCGGATCGCGTCCGCACCCACCCAACGAACCCGCTGGCCCTCGAGCCCACGGGGCTGTCCCTCAAAGGCACTCACCCACCAGACATCCAACAGCACGCGGCGATCGCCGTAGTCGTGGCGAACCTCGAGCAGGGGCGACACTTCGAGCACCCGGATGGACAGCTCCTCGCGCAGTTCCCTGGCGAGCGCCTCGGACACCGTCTCACCGGCCTCGACCTTGCCGCCGGGGAACTCCCAAAGGCCGCCCTGGTGCGCAGCCGCATGACGCAGGGACACCAGCACCCGGCCCTGCCGGTCCAGTACCACACCAACGGCAACGTGCAGGGAAGGCGGCTCAGCTGCGGTAGTCGGCATTGATCGAGACATAATCATGGGAGAGGTCCGTGGTCCATACGCAGTCCCGCGCGGAGCCACGCCCGAGATCGACCCGGATGACGATATCCTCAGGGGCCATCGCGGCCACGCCCTGGGCCTCGTGGTACCCGAGGGCACGGCAGCCGCCCTCGGCAATCAGGGTGTCATTGATCAGGACCCGCACCTGCTCGACGTCGAGATCATCAAGGCCGGCGCGGCCAATCGCCGCCAGCAGGCGTCCCCAGTTGGGATCGCTGGCAAACAGGGCCGTCTTTACCAGGGGGGACTCGGCGATGGTATAGGCCACGCGCAGGCACTCGGCCTCATCGCGCCCTCCGGATACGTCAACACTCACAAACTTGGTGGCACCCTCGCCGTCACGCACGATGGCCTGGGCCAATTCCACACACACGGCCATCACAGCCTCGGCAAGAGCCGCATAGCGCGCGTCTGCCGCATCACTGATACAGGGCATGTCCGCGGATCCGGTCGCCACCAGAACACAGGCGTCATTGGTGGAGGTGTCGCCATCGATAGTGATGCGGTTGAAGGAACGTTCCGCGGCCTGCGTCAGCAGTGACTGCAGCAGTGCGGGCTCGACCCGTGCATCCGTGGCGACGTAGGCGAGCATGGTCGCCATATCGGGACGGATCATGCCGGCACCCTTGCTGATGCCGCTCACCTGTACCGATACACCATCCAGCTGCACGCGCCTGCAGGCACCCTTGGGTCGTGTATCCGTGGTCATGATGCCGGAGGCGGCCGCCGTCCAGCCATCGGCCGCCAGCTGCTGCAGCGCTCCGGGCAATGCCGGCAGGATGACGCGGACAGGCAAGGGCTCACCGATAACACCTGTCGAGAAAGGCAGGATCTGCTCGGTGGTCACGCCAGTCAGGCGAGCAAGCTCACAGCATACGGCCAGCGCGTCCTCGACGCCGCGGGCACCGGTACCGGCGTTGGCGTTGCCGGTATTGATTACCAGATAGCGCGGCGCCGCCGCAGCGAGGTGACGCCGTGCCACCTGTACCGGTGCAGCACAGAACTGATTGCGAGTGAATACGGCCGCTGTTGCCGCACCCTCCGCCAGTTCGAACACCACCAGGTCGCGGCGGCCAGGCTTGCGGATACCCGCGCTGACCGTCCCCACTCGAATACCGGCTATCGCCGGCAAATCCGGCAGCACACCAGGCCCAACCGCCATCGCAGAACAACTCCGATCAAAAGACTCAGCCGGATGCGCGCTTGCGCATCCGGCTCAAAGTTTGCCGTGACACTGCTTGTATTTCTTGCCCGAGCCACAGGGACAGGGTTCGTTGCGGCCGACCTTTCGCTCCTCGCGAACAAAGGTACCCGGCGATTCCTCCGCTGCGTCGCCATCGTCCGCATCACGCGCCAGTGCCGAGGCCTCCGCATGCTGGAACTGCATCGGGCGGCTGGCTTCCTGCTCGCGCCGGACTCGCTCCAGTTCCTCAACCTCGTCGCGCCGGCGGATCTCCACATGACTGAGGAAGCGCACCACCTCGTGCTTGAGTGAGTCGAGCATCTGCTGGAACAGTGCAAACGCCTCGCGCTTGTACTCCTGCTTGGGGTTTTTCTGGGCGTAGGCGCGCAGGTGAATCCCCTGGCGCAGGTGATCCATGGTGGCCAGGTGCTCTTTCCAGAGGCTGTCGAGCACCTGCAGCATCACGTGCTACTCGAGTTTGCGCATTTCCTCGCCGACCAGATCGCACTTGGCCTGATAGGCCGCGTCCACAGCCTCAACGATGCGCTCGCGCAAGGATTCTTCATGCAGGCTGCTGTCTTCATCCAGCCACTGCTGCAGGGTCAGCCTGACCGCAAACTCACTGTCCAGGCGCTTTTCCAGGCCCGCCACATCCCATTGTTCCTCCAGGCTCTGCGGCGGAATGTATTCATCAATCACGCCGTTCACCACATCGTGGCGAATCGCGGTGATGGTGCCGGATATATCATCCGCCAACAGCAGGTCGTTGCGCTGCTGGTAGATGATCTGGCGCTGATCATTGGCAACATCGTCGTACTCGAGCAATTGCTTGCGAATATCGAAGTTGCGCGCCTCAACCTTGCGCTGGGCTTTCTCGATGGCGTTGGTGACCATGCGGTGCTCAATGGCCTCGCCCTTCTCCATACCCAGGGCCTGCATGATGCCCTTGACCCGGTCGGAGGCGAAGATCCGCATCAGGTTGTCTTCGAGTGACAGGTAGAAGCGCGACATACCCGGGTCGCCCTGACGACCGGCACGCCCCCGCAACTGGTTGTCGATACGCCGTGATTCATGGCGCTCCGTACCAATGATATGCAGACCACCTGCGTTGAGAACCTGCTCGTGACGCCTCTTCCAGTCCTCTCGCAAGTTCTCGACATCCGCCGGTGTCGGGTTTTCCAGATTGGCGATCTCGACATCGACATTGCCACCCAGCACGATATCCGTACCACGCCCGGCCATGTTGGTGGCCACGGTGATGACACCGGGGCGCCCCGCCTGGGCAATGATCTCCGCTTCCTGCCGGTGGAACTTGGCGTTCAGCACCTTGTGCGGCAGGCCGGCCTGATTGAAGCGCCGGGAAAGCTCCTCCGAGGTCTCAATCGAAGCGGTGCCAACCAGAACCGGCGCACCTTTTTCCGTGATGTTCTTGACGTCCTCGACGATGGCGTCGTACTTCTCGTCGATGCTCATGAACACCAGATCATTGAGATCCTGTCGCACCAGTGGCTTGTTGGTGGGAATCACCACGACATCAAGGCCGTAGATCTGGCGAAACTCGAAGGCCTCGGTATCAGCGGTACCAGTCATGCCGGCCAGCTTGTCGAACAGGCGGAAGTAGTTCTGGAAGGTGGTCGAGGCCAGGGTCTGGCTCTCCGACTGAATGCGTACGCCCTCCTTGGCCTCGATCGACTGATGCAGGCCCTCGGAAAGACGCCGCCCCGGCATGGTCCGCCCGGTGTGCTCGTCGATCAGCACCACCTGGCCGTTCTGGACGATATATTCCACGTCCTTGTGAAACAGCGCGTGTGCCCGAAGGGCGGTGTAAACATGGTGCAGAAGCCGCAGATTACCGGCGGCATAGAGGCTATCGCCCGCCTTCAGCAACCCTTCGGCGGTGAGCAAGTCCTCAACGTATTCGTGGCCTGCCTCGTTGATTTCAACCTGGCGCAGCTTTTCGTCGATGGAATAGTGTCCCTCCTCCGTCTCGGTGGTCTGCCGCAGCTTCGGAATAAAGG
>JBJHBY010000022.1:17961-22843 GCA_050485745.1 Gammaproteobacteria bacterium
GAATAAAGGTGTTGATGCGACGATAGAGCTCGGAGCTGTCCTCCGCGGGGCCGGAGATGATCAGCGGGGTACGTGCCTCATCGATGAGAATCGAGTCCACCTCATCCACGATGGCGAAATTAAGGCCGCGCTGAAATCGCTCCTCAATGGCAAACGCCATGTTGTCGCGCAGGTAGTCAAAGCCGAATTCGTTGTTGGTGCCATAGGTGATATCCGCCTGGTAAGCGGCGCGCTTGGCTTCCGGCTCCTGGCCAGAGAGAACGACGCCCACCTCCATTCCGAGAAAACGATAGATGGGCCCCATCCAGTCCGCATCGCGCTGCGCCAGATAATCGTTCACCGTGACCACGAAGACACCACGTTCGGGCAAGGCATTCAGATACACCGCCAGCGTTGCCACCAGCGTCTTCCCCTCACCGGTGCGCATCTCGGCGATCTTGCCCTGATGAAGGACGATGCCGCCAATCAGCTGCGTATCAAAGTGGCGCAGGCCCAGCGTGCGGCGACTGGCCTCGCGCACTGCCGCGAAGGCCTCGGGCAGCAATGTATCCAGAGCTGTGCCCTGCTCCAATCGCTGGCGAAACTCGGCAGTCTTGCCGCGCAGGGCAGCGTCATCGAGTGCGGAGAAATCCGCCTCCAGTTCATTGATGCGGCTGACCAGGCGGCCGAGGCGGCGCAACTCGCGCTCGTTCTTGCTGCCAAACAGCTTCTTGAGGACAGTTCCTAGCATGGAGTCAACTTTCTTCAGAGGGTTGATTCGCGCACCTGCCCGCCATTATCGGGGCCGGGTGCATCATAACGACAGGGCGAGGCCCGGGGAAGGCCCGCGTGCAGCGGGTCAGCGGCTGGCGCGATGAATATAGGCAGCGGGATCGACCGCCCGGCCGTGCTTGTACACTTCGAAGTGGACATGTGGCCCGGTGGCACGCCCGGTGGACCCGAGCAATGCGATGACCTGGCCCTTCTTGACGACGTCGCCCGCCTCGACCAGATTCTCCTGGTTGTGGGCATAGCGCGTCACGTAACCACCGCCATGGTTGATTTCCACCAGCTTGCCATAGCCGTCCCGCACCCCGGACCAGGTAACCACGCCAGCGGCAACGGCAATGATGTCGGCCCCCGGCTTGCCCGCGAAGTCCACACCCTCGTGAAATGCGGCGCGGCCGGTGAAGGGGTCTGTACGGCGCCCGAAGCGAGAGGACATCCAGCCCTTGCTGACCGGACGACCGGCGAGGAAGGTGTCGTCCTCGAGCTTGCGGTTGGCGAGGAGGTCTTCCAGAAGACCCAGCTGGCGGGCACGATCGTCGACACTCGCCGCGAGTCGATCGAGCGATGCCAGCACCTCGGATTCCGGTACGCCCTCGCCACCACCTGGCAGCTCCGGCCCACCCAGGGCCGGGGGCTGGCTGAAATCGAACTCGCCATCATCAAGCTTGGCCAGCCCGGTCATGCGCTCCCCGAGGGCATCCAGACGCACCAGCCGCGCCTGCAGTGTAGCCAGACGGGCGGACATCGCCTGCAATTGCAATTCGGAGCTGCCGCGCAGCAAGTCAATCTCGTCGCGCTGCTCGCGGACGCGGTCACGCAACAGCGCCAACGCCTCCTCACCCAGCGCAACCTGCTGTTGCTGACCGGCGGCATAGCCGAGGGCGAGACCCGCACCCAGAGGCAAGCCCAGGACACAGAGGGACAGAATCGCCCGGGTCCACCGACCCAGGGTCACCGCTCTCGACCGGCCATGGTGACTGCCTACCAGGATGATCTTCATGCCATTGCTGCATACCACTCAGGAGAAAGGCCGGGGCGACGAGCCCCCCGGCCGGCAGCAACTATGGCATAGAACGCAGGGCATCACCACTGCGGATTCGAGAAGCCGATCAAAAAACGATCAACCTACGCGATAGCCAGTGGTGACGCGTAGGAGATCGGCGCCTTCGAGGCGTCCTCGAAGGTCACCACCTCCCAGGCGTCCTCTTCGGCGATCAGGGCCCGCAGGGAGGCATTGTTGAGGGCATGCCCGGATTTGTGCGCCCGGAACTCACCAATGAGGCTGTTACCCAGCAGATACAGGTCGCCGATGGCGTCCAGCACCTTGTGTTTGACGAACTCATCCTCGTAGCGCAGGCCATCCTCATTGAGAATGCGGTACTCGTCCACAACGATGGCGTTATCCACACTGCCGCCCTGGGCCAGTCCCCGGGCGCGGAGATACTCGATTTCATGCATGAAACCAAAGGTCCGCGCCCGGCTGACCTCCTTGACGAAGGAGGTGCTGGAGAAGTCGACGTCGGCGTGACCACTGCGACCACGGAAGACCGGGTGGTCAAATTCGATGGAGAAGGAGACCTTGAAGCCATCAAAGGGGAGAAAACTGGCCCATTTGTCTCCATCTCTCACCGTGACCGGACGGCGTATGCGAATGAAGCGCTTTGGCGCCTCCTGCTCCTCGATGCCAGCGGACTGGATCAGGAACACAAAGGGACCGGCGCTGCCGTCCATGATCGGTACTTCCGCGGAGCTGACCTCGACACAGGCGTTATCGATACCGAGGCCCGCCATCGCCGACAACAGGTGCTCGACGGTCGACACGCGGGCGTCGCCCATCGTCAACGTGGTGGAAAGCGTCGTATCACCGACATTTTCCGCACGCGCGGGAATGTCCACAGCGGGATCGAGATCCGTCCTGCGAAAGACGATGCCGGTATCCACCGCCGCAGGCCGCAGCGTCAGATAGACCTTTTCGCCCGAGTGCAGGCCCACGCCGGTGGCCCGGATGGTGTTGCGCAGGGTACGCTGTCGAATCATCGTAGTCGGTCAGCCCGTCATTGGCAGGTAAAGCCTGGATGGGGCGCGAATACTACCAGTTTTCGCGCCGGATACCAAACTCCGACCGCCGTTTCAAGTGCAATTTCAGTCAGCCTGGCGTCGCAGGAACGCCGGGATGTCCAGATACTCCAGATCCCGGTCCCGATCCGCCGCGGGAGCCGGTGCCGGGCGTGCCGCCTCGCGCGCCAGAGCAGCTCCCTGCTGGTTGCGGATGACCGTCGGTCGATCCAGCTGGCGGTAGTCGCCGGCAGAGGTTTCGGCAGCTGGCTTGCGGGCCTCGACCACTTTGAGCGGCGCATCCTGCCGTACAGCACCGATACTGCCCAGGCCGGTGGCGACCACGGTTACCTTGAGCTCGTCGCTCATTTCCGGGTCAATCACCGTCCCCACCACCACGGTGGCGTTCTCGGAAGCAAACTCCTCGATGGTATCCCCGACTTCGGAGAATTCACCCAGGGAGAGATCCAGACCAGCGGTGATGTTGACCAGGATGCCTCGTGCGCCCTCCAGATTCACATCCTCAAGCAGCGGGCTGCGGATGGCCGCCTCGGCGGCTTCGCGGGCACGATTTTCGCCACGAGCAACGCCGGTGCCCATCATCGCCATGCCCATCTCCGACATCACCGTGCGCACATCGGCGAAGTCCACGTTGATCATACCGGGACGGATAATCAGGTCCGCGATCCCCTGAACAGCGCCCAGCAAGACGTCATTCGCTGCCTTGAAAGCGTCCAGCAGGCTGGTGTTCTTGCCCAGGACCTGAAGCAGCTTCTCGTTCGGAATGGTTATTAGAGAGTCAACATGCTGCTGAAGTTCCTTCATGCCCTGCTCGGCAATCGCCATGCGCTTGCGCCCCTCGAAGGGGAAGGGCTTGGTCACCACCGCCACGGTGAGGATTCCCATCTCGCGCGCGACCTCAGCGACCACCGGTGCGCCACCGGTGCCCGTGCCACCCCCCATACCCGCGGTGATGAACACCATATCGGCACCTTCGAGGATTTCGGCGATGCGCTCACGATCCTCCAGTGCCGCCTGGCGACCGACATCAGGATTGGCGCCCGCACCCAGCCCCTTGGTGATATTGGAGCCCAGTTGCAGTACCGTCTTCGAGACCACATCGGTCAGCGCCTGCGCATCAGTGTTGGCGCAAATGAAATCGACGCCATCGATCTGACTCGCAATCATGTGTTTGACGGCGTTGCCGCCGCCTCCGCCTACCCCCACAACCTTGATGACGGCGTTCTGTGGTACGTTGTCGACAAGTTCAAACATGGCCTTTCTCCCCTTTTGAGTTATCCATCCCGGATCGCTCCGGACACAGACTCCTGACTACCTAGAAATTGTTCTGCAACCAGCCCTTTGCACGTGCCAGCATTCCACCCGGGGTACGCTGCCCGCGACCACCCCGGCTGCGTTGACCGCGCTGTTGTTGCAAGCCGTAATGCAGCAACCCCACACCGGTCGCATAAATCGGGTTGCGCACGATGTCATTCAGGCCCCTGACGTTGTGCGGTGTACCGATGCGCACCGGGGTGTGAAAAATCTCCTCGGCCAGCTCGACCACTCCCTCCATCTTTGAGGTACCGCCAGTGAGCACGATGCCCGCGGCAATCAGGTCTTCATAACCGCTGCGACGCAGTTCTGCCTGCACCAGCGTGAAGAGTTCGTCATAACGCGGTTCCACGACTTCCGCGAGCGCCTGGCGACTCAGATCCCTTGCCGGCCGGTCGCCGACACTGGGCACCTTGATGGTTTCATCGGCACCTGCAAGCTGGGTCAGGGCGCAGGCGTACCTGATCTTGATTTCCTCCGCGTACTGCGTCGGTGTGCGCAAAGCCATGGCGATATCGTTGGTCACCTGGTCGCCGGCTATGGGAATCACGCCAGTGTGGCGGATTGCGCCCTCGGTGAAGATGGCGATATCGGTCGTCCCGCCACCAATATCCACCAGACAGACACCGAGCTCCTTCTCATCCTCGGTCAGCACCGCATGGCTGGAGGCCAGCTGCTCGAGAATGACGTCCTCGACCTCCAGACCACAGCGGCGGAGACATTT
>JBJHBY010000023.1:0-22248 GCA_050485745.1 Gammaproteobacteria bacterium
ACCCTGGATACGGTGATCGGCATCGAGGACAACAAGCCCGAGGCCATCGCCGCACTGCGCGCCGCGGCCGAAGGCACCGGCATCGAAATCGCGGTCTTTCCCACCAAGTACCCATCGGGCGGCGAGAAGCAGCTGATCCAGATCCTCACCGGCAAGGAGGTGCCCAGCGGCGGCCTGCCGGCGGATATCGGCATCGTCTGCCAGAACGTCGGCACCACCGCGGCGATCTACCACGCTGTGGTCGAGGGCCGACCGCTGATCTCTCGCATCACCACCGTCACCGGCGAGGCCTGCACCCGCCCCGGCAACTTCCTGGTGCGGCTGGGCACCCCCCTGCGCCACCTGCTGGAGATCGCCGGCTTTGACCCGGCGCGCGGCAGCCGCCTGATCATCGGCGGACCGATGATGGGCTATGCCGTCGACAGCATCGACCTGCCGGTGATCAAGACCACCAACTGCATCCTCGCACCCACCTCGCAGGAACTGCCGGCGCCACCCCTGCCCCAGGCCTGCATTCGCTGCGGGCATTGTGCGGAGGCCTGCCCGGCCTCGCTGTTGCCGCAGCAGTTGTACTGGTTTGCCCGCGGCCAGGAATGGGACAAGCTCGAGCAGCACAACCTGTTCGACTGCATCGAGTGCGGTGCCTGCTCCTACGTCTGCCCCAGCCATATCCCCCTGGTGCAGTACTACCGCGCGGCCAAGGGGGAGATCCGCCACCAGCAGCAGGAGAAGGCCAAGGCCGATCGCGCCAAGCTGCGTTTCGAAGCGCGCAAGGAGCGCATCGCCCGCGAGGAGGCCGAGAAGGAAGCGCGGCGCAAGGCCCGCCAGGCGGCCGCCAGAGCCAGTGCCGCGGCCAGTAAGGAACAGACGGACAAACAGCCAGCAGACACCGGGGGCGCTGCGGACCCGGTGCAGGCCGCCATCGAGCGTGCGAAGGCGAAGAAGGCCGCTGCAGCCGCAGGTGGCAGCGCGGCATCCCCCGCAGACCCGGCGCGGCAGGCCACGCCCCCTCAACCCCGATCGAAGCCCGATGGCAGCGACGCCGTCGCCAGCCTGGAAAAACGCCTGCTGGCGGCACGCAACAAGCTGGAAACCGCGCGGGAGCAGGGCTCCGATAAACTGGCGGCCTTCGAGCAATCGGTGCAGTTGCTGGAAGAGAAGCTGACCGCTGCCCGGGAACAGTCCAATGCCGAAGCGGTGGCAAGCTTCGACACTCCGCCCGAGCCGGACCAGGCGGGCACGGCTGCCGATACCGACACAGAAGCCACCGCCAGCGATGCCGCCCAGGCGGCCATCGCCCGGGCCCAGGCACGCCGCGCCGGGCAGGTGGAGCAATCGCCGCAGGAGAAAGCGAAAGAAGCCGTCGCCAGGCTGCGCAAACGCCTGGACCACGCCATCCAGAAGCTGGAGCAGGCCGAGAGCGAGGGACTGGATACCGTCGAGGCCCTGCGCAACTCCGTCGCAACCCTGACGGCCAAGCTGAACCAGGCCGAGGCCGACCTCGCGGCACTGGGCGATGACGTCACCGCCGATGCCGGAGAGCGCTAACCCATGATCAGGATGTACCGCGCATGGCCCTGCTGAAGGTCACATCGCCCCACGCCCACGGGCCTGTGAGCACCGCCACGGTGATGCGGCTGGTGCTGCTGGCCTGCGCGCCCGGTGTGCTCGCCCTGACCTGGTGGTTCGGCCCGGGCACCTTGCTCAATATCGCCTGGGCGGCCCTGTTCGGTCTCGGCTTCGAAGCCCTGGCACTGCGCCTGCGCGGACGCCCGCTGCGCCCCTACCTGGGCGATTGCAGTGCTCTGGTCACGGCCCTGCTGCTGGCCATTGCACTGCCCCCGGCCTCACCCTGGTGGCTGATCGCGATTGGCATGGCCAGCGCCATCCTGATGGCCAAGCATCTGTACGGAGGGCTCGGCTACAACCCCTTCAACCCGGCCATGGTCGGCTATGTGGTGCTGCTGATTTCCTTCCCGGTGCCGATGACCGCCTGGCTCGCGCCCCATGGCACGGTCGACCCGATCAGCCTGCAGGATACGTTGCTGCGCAGCCTGGGCATGCTGGATGCCGCGGCCATCGATGCCTGGACCATGGCCACGCCACTGGACCTGATGAAACAGAATGACGGCCTGCTGGTCTCCGACCTGTGGGCGGCCAACCCGCAGTTTGGCCTGTGGGGCGGGCTCGGCTGGGAGTGGGTGAACCTGGCCTTCCTGGCTGGCGGTCTGTTCCTGCTGTATCGCCGCGTGTTCACCTGGCACGCACCGGTGAGCATGCTCGCCGCGCTGGCCCTGATGGCCCTGCTGTTCCATGACGGCGGCAGCGCCAGCTCCGGTGGCTCGCCGTTGTTTCACCTGCTCAGCGGCGCCACCATGTTCGGCGCGTTCTTCATCGTCACAGACCCGGTCACCTCGGCGGTGTCGAACCGCGGGCGCATCATCTACGGCGCCGCCATCGGCGTGCTGATCTACGTCATCCGCGCCTGGGGCAACTACCCGGATGCGGTGGCCTTCGGGGTGTTGCTGATGAATTTTGCCGCACCACTGCTGGACCACTACACACAGCCACGCACCTACGGTCACAAGCCCGCCGGGCAACGCAAGGAGAAGGGCTGAGATGCTGGGCGCCTCGATCAGTCGCAACAGCCTGCTGCTGGCCCTGTTCGCGGTGGCCACCACGGCCACCATCGCCGGCACTTACCTGGGCACCCGGGACAACATCAGCGAGAACCGGCGCATGGCTGCCCAGCAGGCACTGCTGGAAATCGTGCCGGCCTCGCGCCACGATAACGCCTTGCTGGATGACATCGTCGTCGTCGACCACCCTCTGCTGGGGCTGCGCCAGCCCGGCAATGCCCATGTCGCACGCCTCGGGGGTAAGCCGGTGGCGGTGATCCTGCCAGCAACCGCGCGGGATGGCTACACGGGCGACATCGACCTGATTGTCGGCGTCAATATCGATGGCAGTGTGGCCGGAGTACGCGTGCTGGCGCACCGCGAGACCCCGGGCCTCGGTGATCAGATCGAGCGGCGCAAGAGCGACTGGGTGGAGGGCTTTGTCGGCCGCGCCCTGGGCCAGCCGGCGCCGGAACGCTGGACGGTGCGCAAGGAGGGCGGTGATTTCGACCAGTTCACCGGCGCCACCATTACCCCGCGGGCGGTGACCGCCGCGGTGCGACGCGCACTGGAATACTTTGAGGCACACCGGGAAGACCTGCTGCAAGCGGCGCCGGTGGCCGACGACACAGAGGCGGCACCCCATGGCTGATACCCCGTACCGGGAACTCACCCTCAACGGCCTGTGGAAGAACAACCCGGCGATCGTGCAACTGCTGGGCCTGTGCCCGCTGCTGGCGGTGACCGGCACGGTGGTGAACGCCATCGGCCTGGGGCTGGCGACGATCTTCGTGCTGCTGGCGTCGAATACCTGCGTGTCGCTGATCCGCGGCATCGTCTCCGATGCCATCCGTCTGCCGGCATTTGTGATGATCATCGCCGCGGCGGTGACCTGCACCGAGCTGCTGATGCAGGCCTATGCCTATGAGCTGTATCAGATCCTGGGTATTTTCCTGCCCCTGATCACCACCAACTGCGCGATCCTCGGCCGTGCCGACGCCTTTGCCAGCAAGAACCGGCTGCTGCCGTCGATGGTGGATGGCCTGATGATGGGCCTGGGTTTCGGTGTGATCCTGGTGCTGCTGGGCGCCATGCGCGAACTGGCCGGCACCGGCGTCCTGTTTGCCAACATGGAACTGCTGTTCGGTGAGGCGGCGCGCAACTGGGAGGTGGTGGTGGTGCCGAACTATGCCAACTTCCTGCTGGCCATCCTCCCCCCGGGGGCGTTCATCTTCACCGGCCTGCTGATCGCCCTGAAGAACATCATCGACCGCGGTATCCGCGACCGCCAGGCGGCGCGGCGCGAGGCACCCGTAGCCGGCTCCCGGCGCGTGCGCGTCACCGGGAATATCAACTGAACTCGAGGGTATCGAGGATCTGGTCGACCACCGCGTCGTCCAGGCCGGCGTGCTCCTGGTCACAACTGTAGGTGATGAACAGCAGCAGGGAGCCACCCGCCAGCCACCATTCCCGCACGGCATCACCGTCTTCACTGAAGCGGCGATGAAAGCCACGGAACACCCCCGGCTTTACCGGCTCGCCGGGCTGCACACCCTGCTCCGCCATGAAGGCCTCGAGCTCGCCCTCGTCCACCTGGCCGTCCACCTTGTGCAGGGTGGAGAACTCCAGCACGCCGACACCGTCCTCGTCACCGACCAGAATCACCTCTTCGTCCTGGTCGGCCTGCCACTCAGGAGGCAGGCTGAGGGTCCACCACTCGGTCTCGACCACACGCATTTCATCGTCATCACTCATTACACTGCCACCTCATCCAGGGAACGCCGCATCACCAGGGCGTCCTCGCGCCCGCTGCCGGCGGGATAATAGCCTTTGCGCAGGCCGATGTCCTGAAAGCCGAGCTGCCGATACAGGGCGATCGCCGCGCTGTTCGATACCCGTACTTCCAGCAAGCACTGACTGACGGCATGGGCGCGCAGGGCCTCCAGGCCGTAACGCAGCAGACCGCGGCCCAGGCCAGCGCGCTGCCTGGCCGGATTGACGACGAGATTGAGCAGGGTCGCCTCATCCAGCACCTGCATGAACAGGATGAAGCCCAGCAGCGCCCCCTGCTCGCGGCGACACCAGCCAAAATGGCCGGCCGCGAGGCTGTCGGCATACTGCCCGGGGCTCCAGGGCCAGGGTACGGCCACCGTCTCCAGGGCAGCCATGGCCGCGGCATCGGCCAGCGCCAGCGGCTGGGGATCCATCAGCACCACGCGACCGTCCGCTCCCGGCGTCAGCGGCACAGCAGGGTCCAGAGCTGTGACTTCAGGGCCGGCTCGCCCAGCATGGCGCTGGCGGCGAAGGGCAGCTGCCACTGCCGCAGCC
Organism: Gammaproteobacteria bacterium; assembly: GCA_050485745.1. Taxonomy (GTDB): domain Bacteria; phylum Pseudomonadota; class Gammaproteobacteria; order Pseudomonadales; family CAMLJR01; genus JBJHBY01. The sequence continues at coordinate 4,947 of JBJHBY010000023.1, forward strand.
CCTTACAGTCCAGACCCTGCAGCAGCGTCCCGGCGGACTCGCCGAAAGCGAGCAGGCTGCGCAACCCGTCCTGTTCGACACGCGATTCGATGAAGTGGCCGAGGGTCGCGCGTGCGGCCTCCAGCGACTGATCGAAGGCGGAATGCCCCGGGCGCGCCAGTGGCCAGGCAAAGGTATCGACACGCACACTGTCGCCACCCGGCCGGGCCTCGCCCGGCGCGGGTGGCAGCGCACCCATGGCCAGGGCCACATGCCAGAGCAGCAGGTTCCGGTCCCGTTCGTCACGCGGTGACGCCGGGTCGTCGAGGACCAGCAGACTGCCGATACGAATACGGGCGAGATTGAAGCGCGGTATCGCGCTGCCGCGCGCCGGCGCACGCCTGGAAACAGGGGACGCCGGGCTTGCGGGCGCGGTCACAGCCGGGCGATGGCCCTCTGCATCTGCGGCGATGTCCGGCCTTTCGCGTCGGGCGGGAGCGGGCGCCGGAGTCGCCGCCCCGGCGACCGCTGGAGACGCCACTTCCCGCTCCGCCTGCCCCTGCCCGGGCCTGTCGGCGGCCTTGCCAGGGGCCCGCAGCAGGGGCAGACGCCGTGACGCTGCCGCGCCGGGCAGAGCCCTGCGCGGATAGTAAAGGGGCACGCCCAGGGCTTCGAGGTACGCCAGGCGGCGCCCCTCGTCCACCTCAGACGCCCTCTTTCTGGGGGTGCTCGCGCATCACCCCCGAGGCCAGCAGGTTCAGCGCGTTGAGGTAGGCCTTGACCGAGGCAACGATGATATCGGTATCCGCGCCGGAACCGTTCACGATGACCCCGTTCCGGGCCAGGCGCACGGTGACCTCACCCTGGGAGTCGGTCCCACTGGTGATGGCATTGACCGAGTACAGCTTGAGCTCGGTGCCGCTGCGGGCCACCTGCTCAACCGCCTTGAAGGCGGCATCCACCGGACCATCGCCCTCGGCCTCGACGCTGCGGGCGTCGCCATCCACCGACAAGGTCAGGCGCGCCTGGGGACGCATACCGGTGCGACTGTGTGCCTCCAGGGCAAGCAGCTGGTATTTTTCCGTCTGCTCCGGCGGCATCACGTCGCTGACGAGAGCCTGCAGGTCTTCGTCGAAGATTTCGTGCTTTTTGTCTGCCAGCTCCTTGAAGCGGGCGAAGGCGGCATCCAGTTCGTCCTGACCGGGGAAAGTGATGCCCAGTTCCTCGAGCCGCGCCTTGAACGCCGCGCGCCCGGAGTGCTTGCCCAACACCAGGCGATTGGTATTCCAGCCCACGTCTTCGGCACGCATGATCTCGTAGGTCTCGCGGTGCTTGAGCACACCATCCTGGTGAATGCCAGACTCATGGGCGAAGGCATTGGCGCCCACAATGGCCTTGTTCGGCTGCACCGGGAAGCCGGTGATCGAGGATACCAGGCGCGAGGTCGGCACGATCTGGGTGGTATCGATGCCGGTTTCCACCGGGAACAGGTCATGACGGGTGCGTACCGCCATCACGATCTCTTCCAGGGAGGCATTGCCGGCGCGTTCGCCCAGGCCGTTGATGGTGCACTCCACCTGGCGTGCGCCCGCGAGCACCGCGGACAGTGAGTTGGCCACGGCCAGACCAAGGTCGTTGTGGCAGTGCACGGAAAAGATCGCCTTGTCGGCATTGGGCACGGCCTCGCGCAGACGCGCGATCAGACGGCCATATTCGCCGGGCTCACCGTAGCCCACCGTGTCCGGCAGGTTGATGGTGCCAGCACCGGCATCGATCACCGCCTCGACAATCCGGCAGAGAAAATCAAACTCGGAACGGGAGGCATCCTCACAGGAAAATTCCACGTCACCCGCCAGGTTGCGAGCCCGACGCACCGCGGCCACGGCACGCTCCAGTACCTGGTCCGGGGGCATGCGCAGCTTGTACTGCATGTGGATCGGCGAGGTCGCAATGAATGTATGGATGCGCGCGGAGGCGCGCTGCGCAGTGCCTCACCGGCGCGATCGATGTCCTTGTCATTGGCCCGGGCCAGGCTGCACACGGTGCTGTCGCGCACCGCCTCGGCCACCGCGCGCACGGACTCGAAATCACCGACGCTGGCGATGGCGAAACCCGCCTCGATGACATCCACCCGCATCTTTTCCAGCATCTTGGCGATGCGGACCTTTTCCTCACGGGTCATGGATGCCCCGGGGCTCTGCTCACCGTCGCGCAGGGTGGTGTCGAAGATCAGCAGTCGTTCTTTGGCCATGATTGCACTCCTCACGGGGCCCGACCCCGTCGGGCCCGACCAGACCGGCCATCTTCGCAGAAAGCCGCCGGGGACGGAACCTCTGCAAGACGCCGGAAGCGGTGTTTGACAGCGCCGGCACCCCTCCGTATAACCTCCTGAAAGCCGCAGCCGCCACGGACAAAGATCCGTCGTGACACCCATAACAAGAGGCGCAAGAGCCCATGAACAGCCAGTTGCAGCACTTCCACCAGCACAAACTGCCCACCCTGCAGGCTGCAGGGCGCGATGCGATGGCCGCGCGAGCCGCCCGGGGCCTTCCCCCCATCGCCCTGAGCGCGGAAGAAGACGGCGGCCCGACCTTTACCTTCCGGCCTCATGCCAATGGCATTGACGTCCTCCCGGGCTGCAGCGACGCGGCGGCGGTGTTCGCACTGTCGAGTGACAGCTGGCAGGGCCTGCTGCAGGACCTGGAAACCGGCCCCGGGCTGCTGCTGCGCAACGCGGCGCGCTGCCTGCGCGGCGAGGCCACCCAGCTGATCGCCTGGGAACCCGCGCTGCGCGCGCTGTACCGGGGGATTCCACTGTATGACCCGACGAGGGTGGACCTGCGCGACCGCCACGGCAGCAGCCTGTCACCGAGCCAGCGCTTCTCCCTGGCCAGCGAGGACGCGCTGATGCAGGACTTTCTGCAGGCGGCGGGGTACCTGCTGGTGGAACAGGTCTTCAGCCTTGCGGAGATCGAAGCGATGCGCGGCGCCGCCGAGGCGCTGCGCAGTGCCGCACGCGAGGGAGACGGGCAGTCCTGGTGGGCGCGGGACGCTGAAGGACGTACACTGCTGTGTCGCGTGCTGCTGGCGGGCCGGCATCCGGTCTTCGAGGGGCTTTACGAGGACCCGCGGCTGCGCCGCCTGGCGGCGCTCGGCCCCACCGGGCTGAAACCCTGTGACCCCGCTGAGCAGGACGGCATTACCGTGATTTTCAAGAACCCCGGTGTGCGCGAGGGTCTGTCCGACCTGCCCTGGCATCGGGACTGTGGCCTGGGCGGGCATGCCATCATGTGCCCGACCGTGATCCTCAGCATTTATCTCTACGATGCCACCGAGGAGGCCGGCTGCCTGCGTTTTCTGCCGGGCTCACATCGGGCCACCTGCCCCTTTGCCGACGCCGGCAGGCCCGACGCACCACAGGGTGTGCGGGTGGATGCGCGGGCGGGCTCGGTGACCCTGCACCTGAGCGATGTGATGCATGCCGCACCCGCGCCCGAGGCTGCGCGCGGCCCATTCCGCCAGAGCGTGTTGCTCTCATTCAAGCCCGACTACCAACCCCATCACGGCGGCCGTCACTACAACGATGCCCTGCTGGAGCGCAGCCCCGACGGGCATGTGCAGGGAGTGAGGGAGTTCGCGGGAGAGGCGCAGTAGGCTGGGTTAGCCGCGAAGCGGCATAACCCAGCGTCACCCCCATACGCCAGACGCTCCCGGGAGTCTTCCCACGAAGCTCCCCGGGATCACTCCAGAACCCCCGTCAGTGCGGGATTCGATGTGGCGCTCTCACCGACATCGGCGCGGGATTCGATGACGGTGAGAACGCTGGGTTACGCGGCGCTGCCGCTAACCCAGCCTACAGAACTTCGGAGATCAGAGAGCGTGGGTGTGGCGTGGTGGACAAGGCTGCGCCGTTGTCCACCCTAAGCTCGATGGCGGTGACGTGGGTGGATCACGCGTAGGGTGGACAACGGCGCAGCCTTGTCCACCAAACCACACGACACCGCCACGATACCCCCAGGACATCGGCGAGATATCCGGGCTAACCGGCATGGCGTGGGCTATTTCGCGGAAGCGGCAGATGTGCCGGGTGACGCCGCTCAGCGGCTAACCCGGCACGCCCTCTGCCAGCTGGTGCTCCAGGTCGTCGACCCAGCCGGCCAGGGCGTGCAGGATCGCCTGGTCACGGGCAGTGTCACGCTCGGCCAGAAGGGCCTGGATCCGCGCGCGGCAGACGTCGATCTGCAGGCTGCCATCCGCGGCGGGATCAGTGAGGCGACGGCGACAGTCCTCGAGCCAGGCCGCGCGGGCAGCGGCGTCCAGACTCCCGGGGAAATGCCGCGCCCGATAGCGGGCCAGCAGGGTATTCAGGCGTGCGTCAGCAAAGGGAAAGTGCTGCGCATCGAGTTGCTCCGGCGGCGCATCGCGCAGGGATTCCGCCAGACGGCGGTCGGCGTCACTGAGAAAGCCGCCGGTGTACAGCGCACCGTCCGCGTCCCGCTGCGTCGCCGTGCCGGTTTCGCGGAACACGTTCCGCACCTTGTCCACCAGGCCATCCGCCGCCATCAACTGCTGATAATGCCGCTCGCACAACGCGGGGTCGAGTTGCAGGCGCTCGGCCACCGCGTCATCCAGCAGGCGCACCGTGGCCAGCACCGGGCAACGGTTGAGGTGCACCACCTTCAGCGGTACACGCTCCGCACCCTGCTCCTCCAGCTCTGCCTGGGTACTGAACACCCTGGCGCGCAGGGCTTCCGCATCCAGCTCCAGCAGCGGTGAAGGATCCACGCTCAGATCAAAACAGATCACGCCATTGCTGTTCACCGGATGCGGTGCCAACGGCATCACCAGGGTGGTGCAGCCGCGCATGGCGGGAATCATGCCGGAGGTATGCAGCAGTGGCTTGTGCTGCACCCAGTCGATCAGTTCGGCGACGCGCCGTTTGTTGCGCAGGCCGAGCAGATAGTCGAACAGTTTCGGCTGGGCGCGACGCAACAGCCGCGCCAGGCCGAGGGTGGCACGCACATCGGACAATGCATCATGCGCACCCTCGTGGGGGATGCCGTTGGCGCGGGTGAGATCCTCGAGGCGAAAACTCGGAGTGCCGTCGGGGTGATCCGGCCACTCGATGCCCTCCGGTCGCAGCGCGCGGCAGGCCCGCACCACATCGATCAGATCCCAGCGCGAGTTGCCATTCTGCCACTCCCGGGCATAGGGGTCATAGAAGTTGCGATACAGGGTGAAGCGAGTGACTTCGTCGTCAAAGCGGATACTGTTATAGCCCACCCCGCAGGTACCGGGCCGGGCCAGCTCGGCGTGGATGGCGGCGATGAAGCGGTATTCCGGCAGGCCCTCGGCCAGGGCCTTCTGCGGGGTGATGCCGGTCACCAGACAGGCCTCGGGGTGCGGCAGCACATCCAGAGCGGGCTGGCAGTAGGTCACCAGGGGCTCGCCGATCTCGTTCAGTTCGGCGTCGGTGCGCAGCCCGGCGAACTGGCTGGGGCGATCGCGGCTGGGGTCCGCCCCCCAGGTTTCGTAGTCGTGCCAGTAGAAGGTCGTTGCGGGCATTGGGGGGTCCTTGGATCGGATGCGGAGTGCCGAGTGCGAGACGCAAGACGCGAGACGCAAAACGCAAAACGCAAAACGCAAAAGCAGGGTAGCACTCTGACAAGCAAGGGGAGCCAGGTTCCCGGGCTGCTTTATTTACCCACCCGGCCCATCACCCAAACCTCAGGCCAGTGCGGCCGGGTTAGCGGCATGGCCGCGCAACCCAGCGTTACCGACTTCATCGCAGAGGCTCCGGTGCGACGCAACTCCAGGGTGCTTCGTGAAAGCCCCAGCGGGACACTTGCCTTCGGTGCCTGGAGGCGTCCGGCACGTGGCGGCAGCACCTCAGGCCAGCTCCAGCGCCTGCTCCTCAATCCGCGCCTGCCAGTACTTCGGGCCGGTCTGGTGCACGGATTCGCCACGACTGTCGACCGCTACGGTGACGGGCATGTCCTCGACCTCGAATTCGTAGATCGCCTCCATGCCCAATTCGGGGAACGCCACCACTTTCGCGCCCTTGATCGCCTGGGCAACCAGATAGGCAGCGCCGCCCACGGCCATCAGATAGACCGCCTGGTGATCGCGAATCGCCTCGATGGCGATGGGGCCGCGCTCGGCCTTGCCGATCATGCCCTGCAGGCCGGTCTGTTCGAGCATGGTGCGGGTGAACTTGTCCATACGCGTCGCCGTCGTCGGGCCGGCCGGGCCGACCACCTCGTCACGCACCGGGTCTACTGGCCCCACGTAGTAGATGAAGCGACCGCGCAGATCCACCGGCAGCGCCTCACCGGCAGCCAGCATGTCGACCATTTTCTTGTGTGCCGCGTCGCGGCCGGTGAGCATCTTGCCGGACAGCAGCAGGGTATCGCCGGGCTGCCAGCTGCGCGCCTCTTCCGCCGTGACCGTATCCAGGTTGACGCGGCGCACATTGGCGCCGGCTTCCCGGGTGACTTCCGGCCAGTCCTCCAGGCTCGGCGGCGCCAGCACCGCCGGACCGCTGCCATCCAGGGTAAAGTGGGTATGGCGGGTGGCGGCGCAGTTCGGAATGATCGCCACCGGCTTGTTGGCGGCATGGGTCGGGTAGTCCTTGACCTTGATATCCAGCACCGTGGTCAGACCGCCCAGGCCCTGGGCGCCGATGCCGAGGCGGTTGATGCGGTCGAACAGTTCCAGGCGCAACTCCTCGGCACGATTGCTGGCGCCACGGGCGCGCAGCTCGTCGATATCGATCGGATCCAGCAGGGCTTCCTTGGCCAGCTCCATGGCTTTCTCGGCCGTGCCACCAATGCCAATGCCGAGCATCCCGGGTGGGCACCAGCCGGCTCCCATCTTCGGCACCATCTCCAGCACCCAGTCGACCACCGAGTCCGAGGGGTTGAGCATGGCGAACTTGGACTTGGCCTCACTGCCACCACCCTTGGCGGCAACATGCACCTCGACCGTGTTGCCAGGCACGAGCTTGTGGTGGATCACCGCCGGGGTATTGTCCCGGGTGTTCTGGCGCTTGCCGTCCGGATCGGCCAGCACCGAGGCGCGCAGCACGTTGTCCGGATGGGCATAGGCTCGGCGCACGCCCTCGTTGATCATGTCGTCCAGGCTCATGTTCGCATCCCAGCGCACATCCATGCCGACATGCACGAACACAGTGACGATACCGGTGTCCTGGCAGATCGGGCGATGGCCCATGGCGCACATGCGCGAGTTGATCAGGATCTGCGCCATCGCATCCTTCGCCGCCGGATTCTGCTCGCGCTCGTAGGCACGGTTCATCGCCTGGATGAAATCCACCGGGTGGTAGTAGGAGATGTACTGCAGCGCATCGGCCACGCTCTGGATCAGGTCATCCTGGCGAATCACGGTCATGACAAACAACTCTCCACTGAGATGCGGGCCCGAAACCGGCTCGCAATTATTAACCTGGCATGCAAACAGGTATCCCTTCCTGTTTGCATGCGCGCCCTGGAAATACTGGCGGAGTTGCGCGGAACCCCTGGTATTTCCAAGGCTTACATTGGCCTTCGGCCAATGGTCGGCACATCCGTGTGCCGCTTGCTTCAACCCGGCATTATTCATGGCCGGGTTACAAGTACGATCTTTCGTTCAACTGCCGCAACGACACTGAACAGTAACCACGAATGGTTTCAAGGGCGTGATCGAGGCCGCCGAGGCAAGGCAAAAAGACCCGGGCGAGCGGAGTTTACATGCGAGTAAATGAGCATCGCCCGGGTCTTTTTAACGCCGCATCGGCAACGCAGATAGCCCTTGAAGCCATTCGTCAGCCGCCGCGGGAAATCTGCTCCTTGAGACTCAACAACTCCCGGTTCATCTGCTGCCGGAAATTGTTGATCGACTGCACCCACTCCTCATTCGCCGCCACACGGCGCTCCAGACGCCCCATGTCCGCAACTGCGCGGTTGACCCGCTCGACGGCCGCTTCAAGCGCCACTTGCTGTTCCTCCAGCTTGCGGCGGCTGAGCTCGACGCTGGAATCGAGGCGGCTGAAGCGTTCCACCTGCTGGCGCAAGCCAGTCAGGGATTTCTGGCTCTCGGCCAGCGCCTGCTCGGCCTTGGCCAGACTGCCCTGGGTCGTCTTGAGGTCTTTTTCCAGGGAGCTGATCTTGCCATCGTGGCCATCGAGACGCGCACTGGCACGGCGCCAGACGTTGTCCCAAAGCTTGCGAATCTCGGAGTCCAGCTCCTGCAGCTTGACCTGCATGGCCACGCTGGACTGGCTCATGCTCTCGTCGGTCATGGACAACCGACGCTCCAGCTCGGCCACGCGGCCTTCGTAGGCGAGCAATGACTGCTGTGCTGCCATGAGTTCCATCTGCTGCCAACCGCCGAAACCGGCCAGAGCCAGAATCAGCACCGTGAGCAGGACCGGCATCGCCCGGCCCCCGGACCCGGAGCCCGCTCCCGGACCTGGGCCCGAAGGCCCCGAAGGACCGCCGCCGGTCGGCGGGGGCGGCTTGCGGCCTGCGCTCGCTGCCGCCGGGCGGGACGCCGCCTTGCGGCGCTGATGCAGGGCCACCTCATCGCGATCGGGGACAATCGGCGGCACATCGGGCAGGGGTTCGTCGTCGTGACGGCTCATAATCGGGGAACCCTCGGGGGAAAAACGCCCTGCATTATCGCATTGTCGCCATGCCGGGGGAAAGCGAGGCACGGACGGGCAAAACGGTCTGGTCCGGACCAGCAGCATCTGCATAAAGCCATCTGCAAGGAGGAGCATGAAGGAGAAGGATAGCGGCACGCTATCGCTGCTTGTTCCGGAATTGCAATAACACACAGTTTGCGCAGGGGCTGGCATGACAGCGCGTGGGGAACTCTGATAACCTTTTCAGGCTTTATGTCGGTGCATCGGGTACCGGACCGCTGCCGCGGGCCGGCGTGATCGCGAAACCGAAGTGCGCCCACCCATCGCCGGTGTACCCCCGGATCATTTCAGCAAAAGGATGATAGACACCATGGCTTTCGAACTTCCCAAACTGCCCTACGCGCAAAATGCTCTGGAGCCCCATATATCAGCGGAGACCCTGGAATTCCACTACGGCAAACACCACAAAACTTATGTGGACAAGCTCAATGGCCTGGTCCCCGGCACTGAATTTGAAGGCAAATCCCTTGAGGACGTCATCAAGAGCAGCTCCGGCGGCGTCTTCAATAACGCAGCCCAGGTGTGGAACCACACCTTCTACTGGCACTGCCTCAGCCCGAGCGGCGGCGGCTCTGCCACCGGTGCCGTGGCCGAGGCGATCAACAAGGCCTTCGGCTCTTTCGACAAGTTCAAGGAAGAGTTCACCAACAGCGCGGTGAACAACTTCGGCTCCGGCTGGACCTGGCTGGTGAAGAAGGCCGACGGCTCCGTTGCCATCGTCAACACCAGCAACGCCGCCACCCCACTCACCGATGCCAGCGTCACCCCGCTGCTGACTGTCGACGTGTGGGAGCACGCCTATTACATCGACTACCGCAATGCGCGCCCCAAATACATGGACGCCTTCTGGGCTCTGGTCAACTGGGATTTCGTGAACAAGAACCTCGCCAGCTGATCAAACCGGAGATTTCTCCGGAAAAAACGCAGAAGGGCGGGTCTGACCCGCCCTTCTGCGTTTAGAGCCTTTGCGAAGAATCCTTGCGCCCGGACTGGCCCGTTGCCCCCCGGCGCCCACTCATTTGCGCCGCCAGTTGCCATCCACATTGACGTACTGCCCCGCGGGCGTGCGTTCGATCGCCTTCTTGCCGGCCAGAGCCTCGACGTCGGCCACCGAGATGTTGTTGGCGCGGGCGATACGCTCATACTCGGCGCGACGCTGTCGGTTGATGTCGTCCACCAGTGCCTGAACCTGGGGCGAGGCCCCGGTCACCGGGGCGATATACCCCGCGGCCGTTTCCCCGACCAGCCCCTGGGACTTGGCCTCCTGCAGGTCCAGCGCCAGAGCTGGCAAGGCCAGCAGCAGCGCGAGGAGCAGGCCAGTTCCGGGTAGCAGCCGGCGCAGTGGTCGGGTGCGGGCAGTGAATACCTTCATAATGTTTTCTCCATGACTCGATCATCGCTTCCCGGCGATACCGGGATCTTCTCCGCTACATTCGACATCATTCGACATCCGGCATACCCGGTACACAAGGCATACGGGACAGCTGGGTCAGAACAGGGCGCTGCCTTCGGAGAACAGGCCATCCAGCTCGCGGTCGACCTTGACACGGATTTCGTGGTCGATCCTCACATTCAGGTTGATGGTAATTGGCTCCGACGGCGCCTCGACCCGCACCGTGGGGGTACAACCCCAGACGCCGACGAGCAGCAGCACGATGCCAGTGCGCACAGGATGGTTCATGGCTTGCGTATCCTCTCAGTCTGTCGAATCACTGCTCGAGTCATTGGCTCAGCGACGCTGCAGGCGTCGTTCGATGTACTCAATGAGATCACTCGATAAGCGCAGCGAGCGCAATAGCGCGTAGACGTTTTCCTCAACGTTGATATTGAAGTTGACCGGCCGGCCATCAAATTGCTGCCGGTTTCGACCCGACAGGCGCAAGCCCAGCTGCAAGTCCCCGGAGGGCTGGAAATCCGTGCTGACGCTGAGCACATCATACTCAAAGTTCTCCAGCAGGCGCAGTGCCATGTCCAGCTGCGGGTTGCCCATGCCAAGCCCGTGGCCGTAGGCAATCACACCACCGGGCGGATGGCTTTCCAGGCGTCCGCCGCGAATGGTAACGCCCGTCGCGTCGATCTCCACCGGCAAGGTGCCGCTGAGAACACCGCTGCCACGCAAGTCCTGCTGCCCGTACAGCGCCAGGATCTCGGGCAGTTGCCAGTCGGTCAGGTGCATTGTGAACGCAGCACCACTGAACGGCAGCTGAACGTCGACGGGTCGCGCCAGGCGAATCGCCCCGCCGAAAACCCGCGCGGAGAGATCCTCCAGCAACCACTGCGACGCGGCGAGATCGGCACTCGGCCGCAGGCGGGCACTGGCCTGCAACTGCTCCAGACGCACCCCGGCATCAAGTTCCGGAATTGCCACGCTCAGTTCCTGACTGGACGCCCATTCATCCCGATCGTGGACAAAGGCAGCTTCCAGCCGGGCATCCTGTATCGCCACATCCATAACCAGCCCGGTCAGGCCGGACAAGACCAACGTCAGATCCTGGCGCGGGTGCCCGGTGCCGGCCCGCCACTGGTAGCCAAACTCACCGTGCCCTGCGGCGAGCTGCACCCTCTCAGGCAGGGCCTGGTAACGTTCCACCCAGGCCAGTATCGCCGGTAACTGATCGAGACGCAGATCGACGCTGGCCGCATCGACCTGGCCGCCACGTCCGCTCAGGCGCCAACCTGCCGCTGCCGCCAGTGCCGCTTCACGCAACTGTCCGGAGGCCTGCCAGGCATCCGGCTCGGCGCGACGGGCTCCCCGGGCAAAGGTTCCACGCAGGGTAGGCGCGAGCCGCTCACGCCCACCCTCCTGCCAGCGCAGGGCGAGATCTGCGCCCAGGGACAGTGCCACCCCGTCCAGCACGAGATCGTTCAGGGTGGCATCCAGTGCCAGTGCCAGTGCCTGGTCCTGTGTTCGTGCACGCCAACGCGTGTGCAGCCGCGGAATGCGCCACTGGCCGAGGTCCGCGGTGCGGATCTCGATGGCCTGGGGCAACTCGGCCGCCACTTCCAGTGCGAACGGCCCCGACCACTCCGCCAGCGGTGATGGCAGGACGAGCAAGGCGTCGTCGGTTTCCACGGCGGCCACACCCCAGGTCGCCGGCGTCCAGCGACTGCGCAGCATCGCCGCACCCTCGAGCGCGACCTGCAGCTGACGCCAGTATCCCTCCAGGGTATGCGCCAGGGTCAGTTCGGCGTTCTCCAGGCCGATATCCACCACATCCCCCACGCTGAGGGCATGCTGCAGCCGCCCCTTGATCTGCACTGCATCGAGCCACACCTCGAACTGCGGTGGCACTCTGGAAGGCAGGCTGAGGTCCAGCTCAAAGCGACTGCTGCCCACCAGCGGCGGCAGGCCCGACAGGTCCATCCCGCCGAGCGTCGCCTCGACAACCCGCCCGACTGCATCACCGGGTTCGCGAGGTTCGCCGGGTTCGTCGGGAAATCGGGCAGGCGCCGGCGCTGCCGATGCCTGCAGCTGCATTAACCCGGCCTGCGCCGCCGCCACATCCACTTCACCCTGCAGGGTCAGATCCAGGGTTCCCGAACGCTGGCGCAGCGGCCACGCCGGCAGCCGGGCGGAAGCCGGGGACTGCAATGCCAGATCGAACCACAGCGGTGTCTGCCCCGCCACGCTCATTCGCAGGGCAAGCCGCAGGGGCTGGTCAGCGTCGCCAGACAGCTCCAGCGCCAGCTCCGGGGTCGCCAGCCGCTGTGCCAGAGAATCCGGCAGCAGGGCCAGATTCAGTCCGGCCCGGGTCTGGCTATGTGCCCCCTGCCAGTCTATGTGTCCGGACACAGCCACACCCGGATCGGGATCGTCCGCCAGGGAGAGGTAAAGCTCCAGGTGCAGGGCTTCGATCGCGAGGCTGTCCAGTGGCAGCTCGGAGAGCAGGGTCGCCGGCAGCCAGTCGGTGAGATCCAGCCCCGTGGGCTCTTCATCCCCGACGGGGCCGGCGGGGGCCAGCCGCACCACGCCGGATGCCTCGCGGATGACGACGTCATGCACCCGCCCCCGTAACAGGCTGCGCCAGTGATAATCCAGCTGCAGCTCATACAGCATCAGGTCGAAGCGATGACCGTCCAGTTCGCCCTGCACTTCAACCACAGCCGCAGCGATGCGCCAGCGCTGCCAGTTCACACCCCGCCAGGACAGGGATTCAATACCGTGGCGCTGCAGGTAGCGCTCCGCGAAGGGTGCGGCGAGGTCGGGGGAACGCCAGAGCAGCAGGCCCGCCACCAGCACCGACAGAAGCAGCAGGGCCAGCATGGCCACCAGCAGGGACAGGACCCGTTTCACAACAACACCTTTCCGTTCGTTCCCTATCATGCTGAGGGCCCGAAGCCCTCCTCAGGTTTCCCGGGGCTCGCGGCGTGCATCCATCGGCGGGTCGCCAGCAACAGGCGACGGCGTGCAGTGGCCGCCAGCACGAGGTCAAAAACAGGACACCCCGTTACAGCACCCGCTGTGTCCGCCGCGGCAGATGCCATATCGGGATACTCCATGATCAGTCAGTCAGCTTCCGCGCCAGCAGCAGGCCATCGCCGATGGGCACCAGGCTGATGGCGACACGCGAGTCGTCACGCAACATCGTGTTGAAGGCGCGGATCGCCCGGGTATCCTCATCGTCCCTGTCCGGGTCGGCCACATCACCGTGCCAGAGCACGTTGTCGACGGCGATGACGCCACCAACGCGCAACAACTTCAGGCACTGCGCATAGTACCCGGGGTACCCCGGCTTGTCGGCGTCGATAAAGGCAAAATCGAAGCGGCCCTCCTCACCGGCCTCGAGCAGGGCATCGAGCGTCTCCGCGGCCGGGCGCAATTGCAGGTCGATCCGGTCATCGACGCCGGCGCGGCGCCAGAAATCGCGGGCGATCGTGGTGTACTCCTCGCTGACGTCACAGGCCACGAGGCGACCATCGGCGGGCAGTACCTCGGCGACCGCGAGCGCGCTGTAGCCGGTGAACACGCCGACCTCGATGGTGCGTCGCGCGCCCATCAGGGCCACCAGCCAGGCCATGAACTGCCCCTGCTCGGGGGCAATCTGCATGTTCACCCGGGGGTGGTCGCGCATGGCCTGGCGCAGTGCCGCCAGCACCGGGGATTCGCGTAGAGAGACATCGAGGACATACTGGTACAGGCGGTCATCAAGACCGATGCTGCGATTGGACATGGTTTGTCTCCTCCTGGCTCTGCAGCGCCATGGCCGGGTCCGGAGCCCGCGCGCTTTGTGGGCGAATCCGGCGGACATCGTGCATTGTGTGGGGGCGCTGGGTTACGCCGCCATGCGACTAACCCAGCCTACCGCACTTTGATTAACCTGGCAGGGATTAACCTGGCAGGAATTAACCTGACCGGGATTAACATGACAGGGCTGCGCCCGTCGGCACCTCCATTTGCCGTATTGACCTGGCAATGTTCATCGCCGGGCCAATAAAGCCGGTTGCGTCAGGGCACTACCACCGCGGCCCCGGTGAAACGGCCGTGACGCAGATCGTCCAGCGCCTGGCTGGCCTGCTCCAGGGAGTAGGTATGCACCTCGGTGCGCACCGGAATCGCCGCAGCCAGGGGCAGGAAATCCTCGCCGTCGCGCCGGGTCAGGTTGGCAACGGATTCAATGCGGCGCTCGCCCCACAGATCGGCATAGGCAAAGCCCGGAATATCACTCATGTGGATGCCGGCGCAGATCACCCTTCCTCCACGGCGCACGGCGCGCAGCGCCTCCGGCACCAGTTCACCGGCGGGAGCGAAGATGATGGCCGCATCCAGCGTTTCCGGGGGTGCCTGGCCCGCATCCCCGGCCCAGACGGCGCCGAGATCCCGCGCGAAGTCCTGAGCGGCGCGATCCCCCGGCCGGGTGAAGGCCAGCACGCGCTGCCCGGCATGGCGCGCCACCTGGATCAGGATATGCGCGGCGGCACCGAAGCCGTACAGGCCCAGGGTGCGCCAGGCGGCGCCATCCGCGCCGGCTGCCCGCCAGGCCCGATAGCCGATCAGGCCGGCACAGAGCAGGGGTGCCACCTGCACATCGCTGTAACCCGGGGGTAGCGAAAAGCAGTAGCGCGCATCAGCCACAGCATATTCAGCAAAGCCGCCGTTGATCTGGTAGCCGGTATAACGCGCCTCGCCGCAGAGATTTTCCTCCTCGCGCCGGCAGAATGCGCAGTGACCGCAGCTGCCGCCAAGCCAGGGCACGCCCACGCGCTGTCCGGGCCGGAATGCGGATACGCCCTCGCCCAGAACGTCAACCACGCCCACAATCTGATGTCCCGGCACCAGCGGCAGGCGGGGCTCGGGCAGCTCGCCATCGAGCACATGCAGGTCCGTGCGGCACACGCCACAGGCGGTAACGCGCAGACGCAATTCGCCGGGGCCGGGCCGGGGCACCGCGATGCGATGGAGCCGGAGACCCTGGCCCGGCGCCTCCAGCAGCATCGCGCGCATGGTCCCTTCACGACCGCCGCCGGCGTCGCCGGCTCCACTCCCGCTGCTCTCTCCATTCCCCGTCATGACACATCCTCCATGCCGCTGCCTGCGATGAGTCTATCGCCTGATCGGCTCGCGGGGCAGCTCGCGTGATTCACCCGCACCCGCCAAAGCACTACAATAGCGCCCCTGACAAGCTGCCAACCCTGCCGGCAGGGCCGGCACCATGCACCATGATCGCGCCCAGCGATCCCACTACCGCGAGGATACACCGTGGCTGAAATGCTGTTCCGGGAGAAACTTCACCAGGGCTGGGCCCAGTCCTTCGAAATTCGCGAAGTGCTGTTCGAGAGCAAGACCGAGCACCAGCATCTGGTCATCTTCGAGAGCACGAGCTTTGGTCGCGTCATGGCCCTGGACGGTGTCATCCAGACCACCGAGCGCGACGAATTCATCTATCACGAGATGATGGCGCACGTGCCCCTGTTCGCCCACGCCAACCCCCGCGATGTGCTGATCATCGGCGGTGGAGACGGCGGCATGCTGCGCGAGGTGGTCAAGCACGAGCG
Source organism: Gammaproteobacteria bacterium (assembly GCA_050485745.1). Taxonomy (GTDB): domain Bacteria; phylum Pseudomonadota; class Gammaproteobacteria; order Pseudomonadales; family CAMLJR01; genus JBJHBY01. Next base: position 20,620 of record JBJHBY010000023.1, read on the forward strand.
GGTGCAGAGCGTAGTACAGGTGGAGATCGACCAGGCGGTGATCGACATGTGCATCAAGTACCTGCCAAATCACTCCGCTGGCGCCTACGACCACCCCAAGGCCGAAGTCGTGGTCGCCGATGGCGTCGATTTCGTCACCGACACGGAACGCAAGTTCGATGTGATCATCTCCGACTGCACCGACCCGATGGGGCCCGGCGAAGTGCTGTTCAGCAGCCGCTTCTACGAAGGCGTGAAGCGCTGTCTGAACCCCGGCGGCATTTTTGTGGCACAAAATGGCGTGGCCTTCATGCAGATCGACGAAGTCACCACCACCAGCAAGCGTCTGGCACCGTATTTCAGCGATCCGTGGTTTTACGCAGCCGCGGTGCCGACCTACGTCGGCGGGGTGATGAGCTTCGCCTGGGCCAGCGACGATGCCGGGGCACGTCAAGTCGACCTGAACACCCTGCAGCAACGCTTCCGCGACAGTGGCGTCAGCACCCGCTACTACAACCCGGCGCTGCACGCGGGCTGCTTCGCCCTGCCACAGTATATTGTCGAGGCCATCGCACAGTAGGCTGGGCTAGCCGCTCCGCGGCGTAACCCAGCGCTCTCACCTGTGGTCGATACACCGCGGAATCCCTCACGAGGTACCCAGGGACGGCCCCATAACAGGCTCCGAACCCGACCATGGCACGGGTTCCGATGATGGTGGTGACGCCGGGTTACGCGGCCTGGCCGCTAACGCAGCCTACGGAACTCCGAACGTGGCCACGGCATGCAAGTTTGTGGTGGTGAGAACACTGGGTTACGCGGCGCTGCCGCTAACCCAGCCTACGGAACTTGCGTCTTGCGTTCAGCGTCTCCCGTCTGCGCCTCCTCAATCCCCGATCACCCAGCCCGATGTCACCGGGTAGCGCCGGTCGCGGCCAAAACCGCGGCGGGTGATGCGCACACCGATCGGTGCCTGGCGGCGCTTGTACTCATTGATGTCGACCATGCGGATCACGCGGTGGACGGTCGCCGCGTCGAAGCCGGCAGCGATGATCGCGCTGGCGCTCTCGTCGCGCTCGATGTAGCGCTCCAGGATCAAATCCAGCTCAGCATAGTCCGGCAGGGTGTCCTGGTCGGTCTGGTCCGGTGCCAGCTCCGCCGAGGGAGGGCGGGTGATGACCCGCTCCGGAATCACCTCGGCGGCGCGATTGCGCCAGCGCGCCAGCTCGAAGACCAGGCTCTTGGGTACGTCCTTGAGCACGTCGAAGCCGCCGGCCATGTCGCCATAGAGCGTGGAGTAACCCACCGCCAGCTCGCTCTTGTTGCCCGTGGTCAGCACCAGGCGCCCGCTCTTGTTGGACATCGCCATCAGCAACACGCCGCGGCAGCGCGCCTGCAGGTTCTCCTCGGTCTTGTCCGCCGCCTGGCCCTCGAACACAGGCTGCAGGATCTGTGAAAACGCCGTGACAGCCGCCTCGATTGGCAGCACACGATACGCCACACCCATGCGCCGCGCCTGCTCGGCGGCATCCTCCAGGCTCATCGTCGAGGTATAGCGGTAGGGCATCATCACCGCCTCGACGCGCTCCGGGCCGAGGGCATCCGCGGCAACCGCCAGGGTCAGCGCGGAGTCAATACCGCCGGACAGGCCCA
>JBJHBY010000024.1:0-22133 GCA_050485745.1 Gammaproteobacteria bacterium
ATAGTGGGCCGTTACATGGCGTCAACAGGACAATCCGGATTGCCACGGGGGCAAAGTGGGCGGCGACACCAGCCAGCCGCACCCCGGCACACGCTTCCGCGGCTACCGTTGCTCCCTTCCGGGCCTGGCGGGGTTTACTGCTTCGCATTGCGAGGGGACCAACTGGGTCGCCATCGAGCACAGGGCAGACTGCCTGCGAGGGGCGCTATTGTCGGGAAATTCCGCGCCGCATGCAAGGCACTCTTTCCAGGCATTCTGTCCGATGCCGGGCGGCCCGCTCTGCGCCGCCACGGCTAGTGTGGCGGCGGGAGGCTTCAGCGCCGGGGAGATCTCAGCGCGGCGGAAAATCCGCGAGAATCGCCGCCACGGTTTCGTTCATGTAGGCATCCCGCTCTGCCGGGGTGCGCAGGTTGGGCAGGCGCCGCTCCGCGACACCGCGCCACACCAGCTTGCGGGTCTCGGCGGACACCAGATCGATCACCAGGGTGTTCTGGGTGTACTCCGTCACCCAGACCTCCGTGCCATAGCCCCAGCCGACACAGTGCCAGCAAGGGTAATAGCCGAAGCTGGAACGGAAGGTGTTGATATCGACCTTGTCCTGCAAGCCAACGTGGTAGGTCACCAGCAAGTCGGCGGACTCGATACTGGCTTCCACCAGGCCTCGGGCCCGCAACTGCTCGGTGACGGCGCGGCGCACGCGCTGGTCGAGCAGGTCGTTTTCCACCAGGGGATCGCTACCACGGGTTTCACGGGGCATCCAGGCAAAGCTGGAGGACGGCTGGAACTGCCAGTCCGGACTGTAATCGACGCTCACCGGGATGCGGCTGCAACCGGCCAGCAATGCAAATACCACACAGGAGATCCAGAAACGCCAGGCCATGCTCATACCCCCTTGTCGGCAGCGTGTACCAGGCCGTCACCATGCGGCGGGCACACGCCACCCATCCTGCCACGTTTTCCCGGCACCCGCACCTGCCAGACACCGCGGCGACAGCCACCAGATACTGCTTGGATACCGCGTCAATGCACCAGGTTCCGCCACAAGGCCGATGGCTTCGACAAAACCGGGATATGCGCGATCAGGGGAGCTGCGTGAGCAGTTGCTGCAGTGAACGGGCGGCGCGTCGGGTCCAGCTGGCAGCCTCCGGGGCGGCCTGCAGGTTCATCACCTCCACGGCCTGGGGAGCGCGGGTACCGGTCTGTGCCAGTGCCGACACCAGCGAACGCAGGTCGGCCACACCCTCTCCCGGCAGGGCCCGTTGTGTCATGGTCTCCTCGAAGGTGGCCGGCGTCGCGGGCAGGGCCAGGGGGTCATTCCACTGCACCCCGACAATGCGCTCACCGGGCAGCGCCGCGATGGCCTCGGGACTGACCCCCGCACGCAGGATATGCCAGCTGTCGAGCATCAGACCGTGCCCGGCGGGCGCATCCGCCAACACCTCCAGGGCCGCGGCCAGATCGGGGATACCCGACCAGGGCAGAAACTCCAGGGCGATCCCCATGCCGCGCTGATCCGCCACTTCACAGAGCACGGCAAAGCGCTGGCGCAGGGTATCCAGGGGCAGGGGGGAAGCCATATTGACTGCCAGGATACGGGCCGCACCCAGGGCCTCGGCCAGGGCCAGCACCTGCGCCTGCTCCGCGGCGGCAGCGGCGGGGGTCGCCGCACTGCTGGACCAGTCCGCTACGGCCTCGACCTGGTCCACGATCACATCATGCTCCCGCAGCAGCTCCCGCATTCGCACCAGGCTGGTGCCCGCAGCCTGCTCCTGCTCCAGGTAGGGCCGCCACAGGGACAGCCCGTCAAAGCCGTTCTCCGCCGCCAGGGATACGAGCTCGGCAAAGGGCGGGTTACCCACAGTGCAGGCGCAAAGAATGCGCGGATTGTCACCCAGCATCGTCACCTCCGGCACAGTGCTCACAGCCTGGCATCCCGGGCTGTTCCCGCCAACCACGCCCGCAGGCGCAGACCTGCCGCTCCAACCCGCAATTGCCACAGCACCAGCGTCCGGACTGCGCGGTCTCACGCAGGCCCCGGCGCTCGCAGCCCGGGCAGTCCAGCAGCAAACCGCGGTGTCCGCAGCCACTGCAGGCGTGCAATTCGCGGCCCCGCTGCCAACCCTGAAGGCGTAGTCGGCCCTCGCCGCAAACCGCGCAGCTCAGGCCGTTCACTGCAGTACCAGAAAGAGCGCTGCATTACCCCGCTGAATGCGCAGCAACAGGCGTTCGTCAGGAGACTTCACCGCATTCTGCAAGTCCTGCAGGTTGCGCACGCGGTCGCGGTTGGCCTGGATGATGACGTCCCGGGCGCGTAACCCGGCCCGGGCCGCCGGGGAGCCGGAAGCGACCTCAACCACGATCACCCCTCGCCCATCCTCGTGGTCCTGCAGGGTGGCACCCTCAAGGAAGCGGTGCACGTCCTCGGTGCGGGCAATCTGAACCGGCTCGGCGATCTTCGCCTTCAGGGTTCGCGCCCGACCATCGCGCAGCAGCGACAGGCTCACCGTATCGCCGATACGGCGCAGACCAATCTCGTTGCGCAACTCGGCGGCACTGGCCACGGCCTTGTCATCGACGCGAGTAATCACGTCCCCGGCCTTGACTCCCGCCTTGGCCGCGGCGGAGCCCTCCTGGACCTCGGCTACAACAACGCCGCGCTGGTTGCGATCCATGCCAAAGGCTTCGGCGAGATCCGGGGTCAGGTCCTGAATGATCACACCCAGCTGACCGCGCTTGACCTCGCCAAACTCGACGATCTGATCAATGCTGGAGCGTGCCATGTTGGCCGGGATCGCGAAACCGATGCCGATGTTGCCGCCCGCCGGGGCAATGATGGCGGTATTGATACCGACCAGCTCACCGCGCAGGTTGACCAGGGCACCGCCGGAGTTACCGGGGTTGATCGAGGCATCGGTCTGGATGAAATTCTCATAGCCCTCGATACCGAGCCCGGAACGACCCAGGGCACTGACCACGCCGGTGGTCACGGTCTGGCCCAGGCCGAAGGGATTGCCGATGGCGATGACGAAATCACCCACGCGCACGGCATCGGAGTCGGCAATCTTCAGGGCGCTGAGGCCCTGGGCCTCGATCTTCAGCACGGCGATATCGACTTCAGCGTCGGAACCCACCAGCTCGGCCTTGTAGCTGCGACCATCGGCCAGCCCGACATGAATCTCATCGGCGCCGCGCACCACATGATAGTTGGTCACGACCACACCCTTGGCATCAATGATGACCCCCGAACCGGCACTCTGGGTGCGACGTTGCTGGGGCCGCCCGCCCTCGGGCATGCCGCGGAAAAAGTGCCGGAAGAACGGATCGTTCATCAGCGGGTTCTGCACGGTACGCGTGGCGTGGGTGGAAATGTTCACCACGGAGGGACTGACTTCCTCGAGCAGCGGCGCCAGGCTCGGCAGCTCGCGACCCTGGGCATCGGCCAGTGGCCAGGAGCCCAGGGCGGGCAGTGTCAGGGTCAGACCGAAGACAACGATCAGCAGCCTGCGGGACAACGACATCGAAAAGACTCCTTGCGTGAGTGGACCGGAATGCATTGCACCATGCTCAAGACAACACGATGGCCGGTAAGTGCCGTGCACCGAACGTCAACGGCTCCGGCCCATCAACCCGTTGGCCGCGGAATTCTGCCACAGCATCCCGCCGCGCACGACCACCAACCCTATTAACCAGGCAATCAAATAGATCGTCCTGATCCATTTGATTGTCGCCCTTGAAATACTGGCGCAATTGCGCGGAATTGCTGATATCTCAGGGGCTCGCGACCGGGCTTCGCCCGGCGGCGGCACCTCCATGTGCCGCATGAACCCGGCACTATTCATCGCCAGGTTAATAGCGCATGCTGCAACGGTGTTTCTCCGCCCAGGCGGTCTGTGGGACACTGGTGGCTGGAACAGAGCATAACAAGAGGCTGCCAGGCCCGGTGAATAGCGAACACGGAAGACAACACACCCTCCCGGCGGGCCGCTGGCATGCACCCTGCTCCCTGGTGTTGTTTCTGATCCTGTTCCTGAGCCTGCCGGTACCCCTTTACCTGGCCGATCTCGGCTGGGTACCGCCCGCGCGCATCGCCCAGCTCGCCCTGCACATGCTGCTGTTGCTCGCCGCGGAGCGCGTGGTCACCGTCACCCTGATCATTACTACGGCCTTTGTGGTGCAGGCACTGCTCTATGGCTTGCTGAGCCTGTTGCTGGCACGCTGGCTGGGTGAACGCCTGGCCCGCGCCGCGAAGGCCTGGCGCTGGAGCGCCGCGTTGCTGGCCGGCATCTGGTTGATCGTCGCAGCCAGCACCCCCGTTTACCGCGATCTGTTCCTGCCCGTGTCGAGCAGCGCCGGCCTGCTCTCGGTCTACCGGTGAGGCCTGCCATGCCCCTGAGCACCCGACCCGGCCTCACCCTCGTCCTCGCCACCCTGCTGTCGCCACTGCTGGTGGCCGCGAACCCGGCCTTTGAGCGCACCGAAGAGCGCGAACCCTGCGCCCACTACAATCCCGGGCGCAACCTGTTCTTTGGCGATACCCACATCCACACCGCCTACTCCCTGGATGCGTTTATCCTCGACGTGCGCAATACGCCCGCAGATGCCTACCGCTTCGCACGTGGCGAGCCCCTGCCCGTGCCGGACTACGCCAGCCGTGAACACGGCGAGCGCGAGGTACGATTGCTGCGCCCGCTGGATTTCGCCATGGTCAGCGACCACGCAGAAACCCTGGGGGAAGTACGACTTTGCGCCACCCCCGGCAGCCAGGCCTACGACAGCCGCTTCTGCCAGTTGGTGCGGCGCTGGCCGAGGCTCGCCTACATGACGCTGAACGCCAGTTACTTCACCGATCGCAACCCGACCCGGGCCAGCTTCTGCGGCGAGGACGGCGCCGACTGCCGGCGACTGGCCCGGGGGCCCTGGCAGGACATCCAGGCCGCGGCGGAAACTGCCTATGACCGCAGCAGCGAGTGCCGCTTCACCACCTTCATCGGCTATGAATACAGCCCTGTGCCCGGTGGCGACATGCTGCACCGCAACGTGATGTTCAGAAACCACCGGGTGCAGGATCTGCCCACGTCCTACATCGAGGAGCCCCGGGTCGAGGGACTCTGGGACCGGCTCGAGGACGAATGCCTGGACCGGGGCGACGGCTGCGACGTGCTTGCCATTCCGCACAACTCAAACCTCAGCGGCGGGCGCATGTTCCTGCCGGTCGACAGCGCCGGCAATCCCCTCGATCGGCACTATGCCGAGCGTCGTGCGCGGCTGGAACCCGTCGTGGAGATCATCCAGCACAAGGGGGCCTCGGAGTGTCATCCCGCCGGTCTGGGCAACGATGAACTCTGCGGCTTTGAACTGCTGCCCTATCCGCGCATGACCGATGCCCGCGCCCTGCCCGCCCGATTCTGGCAGACACCGCCACCCGGCAGCTATGTGCGCCCCGCGCTTGGCCTGGGGTTGCAGGTGGAGGAGCGCAGTGGTGCCAACCCCTTCAAGCTCGGCATGATCGGCGCCACCGACACCCATTTCGCTACGGCGGGGCTCACCGAGCAGCATGACTATCCCGGGCACGGCGCCGGTGACCGGCGCAGCGGTCGCGGCCTCGCCATGGCGGATGACCTCAGGATGAATCCCGGGGGGCTGGCCGCCGTGTGGGCCGAGGAAAACAGCCGCGATGCGATCTTCGAAGCCTTCCGGCGCCGCGAGGTCTACGCCACCAGTGGCCCGCGTATCAGCCTGCGTTTTTTCGGCGGCTGGGACTACGCCGAAACGATGTGTGAAGACCCTGATTTCGCCGGCGCGGGCTACGCGGGGGGCGTTCCCATGGGCGGCGACCTCCCGGGACCCACCCACACAGATCAGGCCCCGGTGTTTGCCCTGTTCGCACTGGCGGACAGCGGTATCAGCTCAAGCCCGGGTACCGACCTGCAGGCACTGCAGGTGGTCAAGGGCTGGCTGGAGAACGGCGAACTGCGCGAACGGGTCTACACCGTGGCGGGGCAAGCGTCGTCATCGGCCGGTGCCGACCCGATGACCTGCGCCATGCAGGGACGTGGCGAGCGCCAGATCTGCACCCTGTGGCGCGACCCGGAGTTTGCCGAGGATCAGCGCGCCTACTACTATGCAAGAGTGCTGGAGCTGCCCAGCTGCCGCTGGCAGACCCATGCCTGCGTCGCCCGGGGTATACGCTGCGACCAGCCCGAGACCATGAAAGGCGGCTTCGAGGACTGTTGCACAGGGGTTGTCCCGGCAACGGTTCAACAGCGTGCCTGGAGTTCGCCCATCTGGTATACCCCTGCCCTCTCCCGGACCAAAACTGTGGAGGAGGCCAACCCGGAGCGCTGAAACAAGCCATGAGTCGTTCGATCCTGGTCACCGGTGCATCCGGCTTCATCGGCAGCCATCTGCTGGAATCCCTGCTCGCCGACGGACATCCGGTCATCGCGATGGATCTGCGTGCTCCCCGGCTGCAGCATCCACGACTGCGTTTCGTCCAGGGAAGTTTCATCGACCTTCCCGGGCTCGATGAGCTGATGTCGGAATGCGGCGCCGTGTTTCACCTGGCATCGACCACCCTGCCGAAGTCCTCCAATGACGACCCCCGCTTCGATGTCAGCTCCAACCTGGTCGGCACCCTGCGCCTGCTGGAGCTGGCCAGGACCACCGGGGTGGGCCGCTTCATCTTCGCGTCCTCCGGCGGCACCATATACGGCCCGCCGGAGGTGCTGCCCGTCTCCGAGGAACAAGGCACCCATCCGATCTGTTCCTATGGCATCGTCAAGCTCGCCATCGAAAAATACCTGTTGATGTATCACCACCTCTACGGGCTCGACACCTGCTCCCTGCGCATGTCCAACCCCTACGGAGAGTACCAGCGCCCGGACACCGGCCAGGGCGCGGTCACCGTGTTCTGTCACAAGGTGGTCAACAACGAGCCAATTGAAATCTGGGGCGACGGCTCAGTGGTCAGGGACTTCATCCACATCGACGATGTGGTACGTGCCATGCGCTGTACCCTGAGCGCGGACTGTGGTGGCAAGGTGATCAATATCGGCTACGGTGCCGGCAGCAGCCTCAATGACATCCTGCGCGAGATCGAACACGCCAGCGGACAGCGTCCGCGCTGTACCTTCAAACCGGCCCGCGGCTTCGATGTGCCCGCGATCTATCTGGATATCCGCCGCGCAGGCGAAGTGCTGGGCTGGAGTCCGCAGGTCTCTTTATCGGAAGGTATCAGGCGCATGATCCAAGCCCTGCGCGCAGCGGCCGGGCAAGCCTGAAGCGGCAGCCGTGAACACCGCGGTGCCCGCCGCTGGCGGGCACCGCAATGCAGCGGGATCAGACGCGCTCGATGATGACGGCTGGCGCCATGCCACCGGCCGCACACATGGTCACCAGACCACGGCGCAGGTCACGCCGCTCGAGCTCGTCGAGAAGGGTGCCGATCAGGATCGACCCGGTTGCGCCGATCGGATGACCGAGGGCGATCGCGCCACCATTCACGTTCACCTTGTTGCGGTCGATGCCCAGGTCGCGAATGAACTTCTCCGCAACCACGGCAAAGGCCTCGTTGATCTCGAACAGGTCGATGTCATCCAGGCTCAGGCCAGCCTTCTGCAGCACCTTGCGTGCCGCCGGTACCGGGGCATTGAGCATCAGGGTCGGGGAGTCCCCCATGTTGGCCATGGCCACGATCCGCGCCCGCGGCTTGAGCCCGTGACGGCGCGCGTACTCCGGCGCAGCCAGCAGCAGGGCCGCCGCCCCGTCGACCACACCGGAGGAGTTGCCGGCGTGGTGTACATGGTTGATCTCGAGATCCGGATAGACCTGGCGAATCAGGCCACGGTAGGTGGTGCCGGCTTCGTCGAGTGGATAGTCCGCGATTCCGGCAAAAGACGGATTGAGCGCGGACAGGGCCTCAAGCGTGGTTCCCGGGCGCGGGAACTCCTCGCGGTCCAGGGCCAGGCGACCATCCTCGTGATAGACCGGCACCAGGCTGCGACTGAAGTGGCCTCCTTCGATTGCCGCCGCCGCACGCTGCTGGCTCATCAGCGCGAATTCATCCACAGCGCGCCGATCGATGCCCTCCAGGGTGGCGATGGCATCGGCACACAAGCCCTGGTGGGGTTGCGGGTGCCGTGCACGCAGGCGCAGGTTGCCACTGTCGATGAAGGGCGACATATCGCCACCCCCCTGGCCGTAGCCGGACATCATCTCGGTGCCACCGGCAATGACCAGTTCTTCCATGCCGGACATGATCGAGGCAGCCGCCAGGTTGACGCTGGTAATGCCCGAACCGCAGAAACGATCCAGTGTCACCGCGCTGGAGCGCACGTCGTAACCCGCATCCAGCGCCGCCATGCGCGCCAGGTCACTGCCCTGGCGACCACGCTGGGAACTGGTACCCCAGATGATGTCGTCGACCTGGGCTGTATCCAGCCCGTTGCGCTCGGCAATGGCCTTGAGCACGGTCGCGGCGAGTTGCTGCGGATGGATCTCGGCCAGGGCTCCCTTGCCGACCTTGCCGATCCCCCGCGGGGTGCGGCAGGCGTCGATAATCCAGGCTTCTGTCATTATGGCTATCCTCGCTGGCAAATGGTGCCCGCCCGGATGGCGGCCACCGGAAACTCGTTGTGTCGCGAACGGGGCACTCCCGGGTGCGCCACCCTCAATCGACCAGGCTCTTGCTGACCACCTCGAATACATCGGGCGACAGCGCAGGTTGTTCGGCAATACGCTGCAACTCGCCACGCATGCGCGCACGGGCACTCGCCGGGTAGCGCCGCCATTTGCTCAGCGGGCCCAGCAAGCGCGCGGCAATCTGCGGATTGCGGCTATCCAGCGCAATGACCTGGTCGGCCAGGAAGCGATACCCCTCGCCGTCTTCACGATGAAAATGCAGTGGGTTGTGCTGGCAAAAGGCCCCGACCAGTGCCCGGATCTTGTTCGGGTTGCGCGCGTCATAGGCCGGGTGCTGCAGCAGGGCCTGGACCCGCTCGAGGCTGCCCTCGCGGCGGCAGGTGGCCTGAACCTGGAACCACTGGTTGACCACCAGGGGCTCGTCACGCCAGCGCCGTAGAAACTGCTCCAGCGCCTCCTGCGCCAGTTCCACCCGGCTGCTGTTCACCAGCAGCCCCAGTGCGGCAAAAACATCCGTCATGTTGCCGCCCTGCAAAAACTGCTCGTGGGTCGCGTTCACCGCGGCGTCGTCCTCCAGCGCCATCAGGCAGGACAGCGCCGTATTGGCCAGGCTGCGCGCCGCCACCTGGGCGGCATCCGCGGCATAGGGAGCGCCGGCCAGGGCGTCGCGATGCCGCCGCCAGACCTGCCAGAGGGGCTGCTGCAGCGCCCGCGCCAGGGCCAGCCGCGCCGCCTCGCGAGCCGCGTGAATGGCCACCACATCGACCTCCTCCGACAACTCAGCGAGCCAGGCCTCGGAGGGCAATTGCAGCATCAGCGCGACCATTGCGGGATCGAGACTGTCGTCCTCCAGCACGGCAGCACTGGCTTCAACCAGACGCGGATCGAGCAACAGGGGACGCCCCTCGCGGAACGCCGCCACCATGTCCCGCAAGGCCAGCACCGCCAACTGCTGCCCGGCATCCCAGCGGCTGAAGCCATCGCTGTCGTTGCGCATCAGGAACAGCAAGTCATCGCGACTGTAGCGGGTTTCCAGCCGGACCGGCGCCGAGAAACCGCGCAGCAGGCTCGGCACCGGACGCTCCGCCACGTTCTCGAAGACAAAGCTCTGGCTGTCCCGGGTCAGTTCCAGCACGCATTCAGTATTGTCGCTGGTCTCAGCATCCGCGGGCTGGTCCTGAAGCCGCAGGGGCAATGCACCCGCCTCGCCCAGCAATGCCATGCGCAGGGGAATGTGCAGTGGATCCTTGTGGGCCTGGCCCGGTGTCGGCGCACAATACTGGCTGACCGTGAGGGTGTAAGTCTGCCGCTCCGCATTGTAGTGGCCATCAACCTGCAACTGGGGCGTTCCCGCCTGACTGTACCAGCGCCGGAACTGTGACAGGTCGCGGCCACTGGCCGCCTGCATGCAGTCGACAAAATCGTCGCAGGTGACGGCCTGCCCGTCGAAACGCCTGAAGTAGAGATCGCAGCCCTCGCGGAAGTGCCCGGCACCCAGCAGGGTGTGCAGCATCCGCACGACTTCCGCGCCCTTCTCGTAGATGGTCACCGTGTAGAAGTTGGAGATCTCCATGTACGCATCGGGGCGTACCGGGTGGGCCATCGGCCCGGCGTCCTCGGCGAACTGCAGGGTGCGCAGCAGTTGCACGTCCTCGACGCGCTTCACCGTCGGGGAACCCATGTCCGCGGAGAAACAGGCATCGCGAAATACGGTGAAGCCCTCCTTGAGACTGAGCTGGAACCAGTCACGACAGGTGACACGATTGCCGGACCAGTTGTGGAAGTACTCGTGGGCAACCACCGCCTCGACACGCTGAAAGCCCGCATCGGTGGTGGTTTCCGGGCGCGCCAGGACACAGGAGGTGTTGAAGATATTGAGGCTCTTGTTTTCCATCGCCCCCATGTTGAAGTCGTCCACGGCGACGATATTGAAGACGTCGAGGTCGTACTCCAGCCCGTAGACTTCTTCATCCCAGCGCATCGAGCGCTTGAGCGAATCCATTGCGTGGTCGAGTTTGTCCAGGTCCTTCGGCTCGACGTAGATCCTGAGACTGACTTCGCGGCCACTGGCGGTCAAGAACCGGTCCTGCAAGGGTTCGAGCCGCCCCGCAACCAGGGCAAACAGGTAGCTGGGCTTGGGGAACGGGTCGTGCCAGGTCGCCGCGTGACGCCCGCCGGGCAGAGCCTCCTCCGCGACCAGATTGCCGTTGCTGAGCAGCACCGGGTAACGCTCGCGATCCGCTTCCAGGGTCACGGTAAACACGGACAGCACATCGGGTCGGTCGGGGTAGTAGGTGATCTTGCGGAAACCTTCGGCTTCACACTGGGTGCAAAAGATATCCCGGGAGATATACAGACCCTCGAGGGATGCGTTATCCCGGGGGCAGATCGCGGTCAGGCACTCCAGGGAGAACTGCTCCGGCACGTCATCGAGGCGCAGCCGTTCACCCTCGACCCGGTAGCGATCGGTCGGCAGCACCTCGCCGTCAAGACGCAACTCGCGCAACTCCAGCCCGGCACCATCGAGCAGCAAAGGGGTGCCACCCGCCCCGACGGCCGCCGGGTTGCGGCGCAACTGCAGCCGCGACTGTACCAGGGTCAGCTCCGCGTCCAGATGCAAGCGCAAGTGCACCGAGTCCACCAGGAACTCCGGTGGCCGATACTCGCTCAGGTAGACGGTACGGGGCTGTGCATCGCGCATGGAACTCTTTCCTCAGGCGTGGATGGCAACGTGATAGGCGCCGAACTTGCGCACATTGAGCACGCCGCAGTCCAGAATCAGGTATTGCCCCTTGATACCCAGCAGTCGCCCACGGATATCCGGGGTCTTGTCGAAACTGAGGGCGCTGACCTTGCGCGGGTAATCGATCACCGGATAGTCGATCGACTGCACCTGCACGTCGGGCAGGGGCTGAATCGCCTGCAGGCCGAAGCGCTGCTGCAGCGCCTCGATACCACCGGCGCACTCCTCCATCAGGCGATCGCGCCGGGCCGCCAGGTCAAGGGGCTCGGCAGGCCCCTTGAGCATCGCGCGCCAGTCGGTGCGGTCGGCCACATGCCCCTTGAACAGGACTTCGACGAAGCCGGATTGCTGGCGCGTGTCCACCCGGAAGATCGGCAATGCCTGGGTCGCGCCCTGGTCGATCCAGCGGGTGGGCACCTGACTGCCGCGGGTGATGCCAACCTTCAGGCCCGAGGAGTTGGCCAGGTAGACGAAGTGGCTGCGCATGCAGTTGGCCTCACCCCACTCCGGCTCACGGCAGGTGCCTTCAAAGTAGTGGCACTGTTCCGGCTTGACGATGCAGCTATCGCACTGGGCCAGGTCACGAAAGCAGGGGTAGCAGTAACCCTGGCTGAAGCTCTTGCGGGTACTGCGGCCACAGTGGATACAGCTGATCTCACCCAGAAAGCGCAGGTGCAGCTCCTGGCCGAGCAACGGGTTGAGCGGAACGCGGGTGTCGCCCAGCGGCAGCACGTAGCGTACCGGTGCGTCCAGCTCGCTGCCCATCTTGCGCAGCTGCCCCTCGGCCAGAACCGGGCCCGGTGACGTCAACGCCATGACAGGGGCTCCGCCGCAACCGTTCCGGTATCGCCACAGCGCTCACCCTCGGCCTTGGGACCCCGGTCAATGAAGCCGACGCGCTCCTGCTCCGCCAGGTGCTGCATCTCGTAGGCGATGACGGCCTGCAGGCAGAGTTCACGCTGACCTTCCTCGAGCCGACGCCCATCCGGCCAGCGCCCCGTCTCTACGGCACGGCGCAGATTAAGGTGAACCTCAGGGGTGATCTGTTGCAGTAACTGCTGAAACTCCATGCCGGGCTCCGCGGTGAATGATCCCCATTGGCCTGCGGCCACAGCCGGCCATTATACCAGAGGGGAAGGGTCAGGCCCGGCGCGGGCCGGCCAGCAGGGCACTCAGCCCACCCAGCAGTGCACCCATGAGCAGGCCACCCACATGCGCGGCATTGGCCACGGCACCCAGGCCCAGCAGCTCGGAGAAACCGGCCAGGCAGAACAGCAGCCAACCGATCATCAGGGCCAGGATCGGGCCGGGAACGGCCAGCGCATCGTCGCCACGCAATCGACTCCACACCCAGCAATAACCCAGCAGCCCATAGATCACACCGGACATGCCACCGAAGATCGATACACCGGCGAACACCGCCTGCGCCATATTGGAACCGACACCAATGATCAGGAACAGGCCGAACAGGTGCACGGTACCCTGCATCACCTCAACGCGCCGACCGAGGTCCCACAGCCAGAGGCCATTAAAGGTGATGTGCAGCAGGCTGAAATGCAGGAACACCGGTGTCACCAGGCGCCAGGGCTGCCCCTCGGGCAGGGAAAACAACAGGCCACGACCGCGCTGCTCGAAGTCGAAGAAACTGATGTGGCGCACCAGGCTGAAGTCCCGGTCCAGGGTCACCAAAAGATAGCCGGCGATGCTCAGAACCAGCAGCAAAAGGGTCAGGGGGGCCGGTGGCGAAAACAGGCCCATACCGGAAGCAGACGCCGGTGCCGGTGCCGTGTCCACGACCTCATCGCGCAGGCTCTCCTGCAGGCGCCCCTCCTGAAAGCGACGAAACGCCTCGCGCACCAACTCCGCCTCGGCCTCACCCGGTGTCCAGACCACCTGCCGCCCCGCCCGCTCACTGATCTGGTGCGGTACGCCGAGCCGCCACAGGTAGCGGCTCAGCGGTGCCAGATCCAGCTCCAGCCCCACACTCAGGGCCTGCACATCACTCATTGGGCACTCCTGCCTGAGCGGCCACGGCGGCGTGGCGAACGACAACCACAGCTTTCAGCCTCCCGGAGAGGTGTTCCAGCCCAGTTTGTCACGGCAGCCCGCGTAGAAACTGTGTCCCCTTGGATGCACCAGTTTCAGCTTGTGGGGCTTCTTGCGGATGTAGACGGTATCTCCCGGCTGCGCCGTCAGGTTGACCTGGCCATCGCAGGTCACCGGCACACCTTCGGCATTACTCTCGGCGATGACCAGCTTGATCTCGCTGTTGCCATCTACCACGATCGGACGCGCGCTGAGCGTGTGAGGAAACATCGGTACCAGCAGGATTGCGTCCAGGCGAGGGTGCATGATCGGCCCACCGGCGGACAGGGAATACGCGGTGGAGCCTGTCGGGGTGGACACGATCAGGCCATCCGAGCGCTGCCGATAGACGAATTCGCCCTCGATATACAGCTCGAATTCAATCATTTTGGCGGAGGTGCCAGAGTTGACTACCACGTCATTCAGCGCATCCGCCACACCGATGGGATCACCGCCGCGGCAAACCTCGGCATCCAGCAGAAAGCGCTTTTCGTGTACGTACTGCCCGTCCAGGACGGCACCCACCTTGCACTCGATATCTTCCGGGGACACGTCGGTCAGAAACCCCAGGCGCCCACGGTTGATGCCCAGCACCGGTACATCGAAGCGCGACAGGACCCGAGCCGCGCTCAGCAAACTGCCATCCCCCCCGACAACAATGATCAGGTCGCAGACCTCGCCGATCATGCGGCGAGAGCAGACTCGCAGACCGTGCCCGGGCAGCAGCTCAGTCAGCTGCTCACTGAGAATGATGTTCAGCTCCCGCGTCTGCAGGAAGCTGATCAGCCGCTTGAGGGAGTCCACGACGGTAGCACCACCGCCCTCGCGGCCGATGACGCCAATGTTGCGAAAGGTGTCCATGCTGTACCGGGTATCCTGCAACGCCTGTCGGCATTATACAGGTCTGGCCGCCTCCCGCGCCCCGGACAATTCCGCCAGGACCTCCCGGGGCAACCCCTCCAGGCCGTCGCGCAGGGCCGCCACCTGATAGCCATCCTCCGACAGCAGGTGGGCTGCGGCACAGGCCCTGCGCCCGGTGTTGCAGCAGGTGATATAGAAGCCGTCACTGCCCAGCAGACGCGACTTCAGCTTGAGGATGTTCAGTGGCATGTTCAGCGCACCGGGCAGGTGGCCATGCTCGAACTCCGCCTGGGTGCGCACGTCCAGCAACTGAACCCCGGCCTCCCGGGCGGCGAGCAACTGCCCGGCGGACAGCCAGCGTACCTCCGGCGGTTGCAGCAACAGGTAGAACGACTGCTTGTCGAGGCGCATCAGCACGCCATTGCTGCGCATCACGATGGTGGCGTTGCGCGGTGCCTCATGGACCAGGGCATCCTCACCAAAGCAGCGCCCGACACCGAGTTCCGCCACCAGCTCCGAGCGACTGCGCTCATCCGGCGCACGGTAGATGCTGACCCGCCCCTCCTTGATGAAATAGCAGCTGTCGCCCAGTTCTCCCTGGCGCAGCACCACTTCGCCCGCCGACATCCACATGGGATCGAAGCGCCCCAGGATGCGCCGGATGTTCATCGGGGGAACCTTGTGAAACAGGTTGGACTGGAGCAGGGTCAGCATCCAGTCGGCGTCCTCGTCGAGATCGCGGCGGCTGGTGATGTCGAGTTCGATATAGCGCGCAGCCTGGTCCCAGGCGAGCATGGCGTCCAGCACATCACTGTCGAAACGCACCACCTGGCTGTCCTCGGCGGCGATCACAGTCGCCTGCCGCGGCTGCGTGTGCTCCAGGGGGTGACAGGCCTCCGGATCCCCGGCCACCAGGCTGCGCACCCCGCCATCGGCGCCCCGCACCTCAACGCTGCCACTGAGCAAATAAATGTGGCGACCGTCGCAATCACCACGCTGTACGATCGGTTGGCCCCGACAGACCGCTTCGATACCCGTGTCCCGCAGCAGGGTGTCGAGGTGATCCTCGGTCAGGGCGTGCACGGGCACGCAGGTCTGCAGCAAGTGGCGCTTCCAGTGGCGCAAGCCCTCCAGGCGGGCAATCTCTCCAGCATCCATGGCCTCGAATCCCTCAGCCGCCATGACGGACACCCTCGACGGACGTGTCCACATCCGCATGCCGTGGGCAGCGATCGCTGACACCCGGCATGAACTGGTTGGGTCGGGATACCTTGGCGACGGGTTCGCCGCAGAGGTCTCCATCGTCACCACCAGCGGCACAAACCGGTAACTCGAAATGGGCCAGCCAGGCCTCGTAGAGCGCCTCGGTGACGAAGCAGCGCGCCGCCGTATAGGCCCTGGGAGATTCCAGATAGCGGGGCACCTCGGCCAGGGGAATACTCATGGCCTCCGCCCCGGGCTGGTAGGCGACGAAGCTGACACCGGCCTCGACCAGGCGACGCAGAACCCGGTCGCCACTGTGCTGGACCAGGGCCTCGCGCTCCTGGCGCAGCCGGTTGACCTCCTCGCGCAGGCTGCCCAACTGCTCCTCCCGGTAGAACAGCTCCACTTCACGCATATCCAGCTGTTCGCGCAGAGCCTCGGTCGCCTGGCCCACCCGGGTACTGACCTCCAGCTCCATCTGCTCGCGCAATGCACCCTGCCGGCCATCGCGATCATCCCGGGCCGACGCCAGCTCCTGCTGCCAGCGCTCGCGCAGACGCTGGAACTCCGCGACCTGCGACTCGAACTTCTCCTTCAACAGGTGGTTGCGGCGTTTCTCGTCGCGCAACTCCTGTTGTATCACAGCAAGAGACTCCTCCTGCCGGGTCAGCTGGCTGCGGTAACGACGATGCAGCTGGTCGACCTGCTCCTGATACTCCGACTTGAGCGTGGCCAGGCGCAGGCTCTGATCCTCGCGGGGCAACTCGGCGGGGCTGGAGCGCTGCACGTCCACCAGCGGGACTTCATCGTCATCCTCGAGGGCCGGGATACCCAGACGGTTCCTGCGAATGGCACGTGCAATCTGGCGAAAGCTGGCGTGTTCGCCCTCGAGCTCCGGGTCCCAGAGCTGGTGCTGATGCCAGCTGATCGGGCACTGACTGCGACAGGCGAGACGAATGCGCCCCGCACCCAGATCCGGACCCCGCCCGGCGGCCTCCAGCAAGCGCTGCAGGGGAATGTTCCACTGGCTAGCGGCGTTGCCACGAGGGTCGAAATCGATAAGAAAGAAGACGGCGCCGGTCACGCGCAGGCGGGGGCTGATGCGAAGAAAGCAGGCCTGCATCTCGCGGTCGGCGAACTCGGGGATGCCGACAACCTGATCAAGAACCGCCGCAAACTCCATAAAGAGCATTTCCTTGACCACACGCGACTGGTCAAAGAACAGGACAGCCTCATGGATGACGCTGTCTTTGCGCGGCTGCGCGGCCATACCCTTGCCCCGGAGATCCCTGGACCAGCCATGGTGGCCGGTACCTGCCTGAACCATAACATTATGGCGCCGGCGACGACATTCTACGACCCCGGAAAGGGCAGACTGTGACTGGCTTGGCAGGAACACCCGCGGAGACGCGGCCAACCCCCCGCCTCCGTTGAGTGGAGGATAACCGGGAGCGTGTTCGTGGAGATTCTTTCAATGTGGCCTGAAGCGGCCGGAGAGGCAGGGATAATGGCGGACCGGACGGGGCTCGAACCCGCGACCTCCGGCGTGACAGGCCGGCATTCTAACCAACTGAACTACCGGTCCGCATAACCCTGGTACCTGCGAGAATTTGGTGGGTGGTGACGGGATCGAACCGCCGACCCTCTGCTTGTAAGGCAGATGCTCTCCCAGCTGAGCTAACCACCCCTCGCAAGCGGTGACGCGCATTCTACAGATCCGCCGCGCCTTGTCAAACCCCGAAACATAATTATTTTCCCAGCCCGGGCAACCGCTTGCGCACACTGATCGCGACATGTGCAATTCGCCTGAAAAGCGACCATACAGTGCGCCTGTACAGGCCGGGAACACTGACTTACCATGGCCCGCGCTGCGCTTCCGCGCCCCACTCCAGCGACGCAAACACATGGAAATTTTCAAGGAATTCAGCTTCGACGCGGCCCATCGACTGCCCAATGTCCCCCCCGGACACAAATGTGCACGATTGCATGGCCATACCTTCCACATCCGGGTGCACGTCGAGGGGGCCGTGCAGGAGCCCACAGGCTGGGTCATGGACTTCGCCGATATCGGCCAGGCGGTACGCCCACTGCTGGAACAACTCGACCACTATTATCTGAACGACATCCCCGAGCTGGAGAACCCCACAAGTGAACACCTCGCACGCTGGCTCTGGGAGCGCCTGCTACCGGGGCTGCCTGGCCTCTCCTGCATCGAGGTCAGGGAGACCTGCACCAGTGGCTGCCGCTACCGGGGCCCCGTCCCGACTTCGACCCCATAGTAGGCACTAACCGGCTGAGACCGGGTTCACAAGGCACACCCCGGGCACGTAGCAAAACCACACCCGGGGTAACACTTATTCACATCCCCGACAAGCCCCGTTTATGAAACCGGCGAAGCCTTGATCAAACAGGCCAAATGCTATACACCACCTAACAAATAGCCCGTAAGATATTGATTTTAAAAACAAACAATGAAATGAACAAATTTTGAACAATCTGTTAAAGGGCTGATGGGCGCTGCGCAGACCTCGGCAGCAAACACTTTATCCACCAAGTTATCCACAGATTCTGTGGAAAAGAATAGCTTCAATCCGAGGTCACGGGCATGCCGACGGCGAGAGCGCCCACCAGATCAACCAGCCCTTCAGCCGAATCGAAGGCATGAGTCTCACGCACCTGCCACTCACTGGTGGCACAGGGCTGTCGCAATACACAGGAACTGACCCGATCACCACCAATCAGGATCGCATGGTAGCCAGCGATCGGATTGAAGTCGGGCGCCACGACCAGGTCGAAAGGCGGCAGGCCCAGGCGATGCGGCACGTCGCGGAAGGCAACGATGCGCCCGACCGCCTCACTGTCATACAGCTTGCCCAGCCGCTCCCCCATGCCAGCGGCCTGCAGGACACCCATCCACAGGCGTTGCCGCTCGCGCCGTGCCGGTACCGCGGTGCCGGACTCATCTCCGGGCAGCTCCCGCAGAATCCGCGCCAGCTGGGCGCGGGCCGCGGGGTCCCCCGCAATGACACCCTCATGGTCCAGCTGCCGCAGCGCCTGCAGCAACTGGTGCGCCCGTGCCGCAAGCTCCGGGCCATGCCTGCCTGAGTTCAACGTCGCCACGCCAGCTCCTGCATCGGAATACCTGCATTTCAGTATAGACAGCCAGGGACCTGACTCACCAAATCATCACAAAACTGAAAACTTACTGTCACATCCCCCTCTTATAGTCTCGCCAGCGCTTGGGATGGCCGTAGCGACAGCAACGCCGCGCATACAACCCGCGCACTGTTCAAACACCTGGGAGACCAAAGAAAATGCTGACCACCAAAAGGACCCGAATCGGACTGGCCATGATCCTGGCTGGTGCTGCGACCACCGCTGCACTGCCCGCCATGGCAAACCCCGAGATCAAGCTGCGCGGCCGGATTCACATGGATGCCGGCTACTTCGATGACGACAGCGTCCAGCTGGACGACGGCTTTTCCTTCCGTCGCACCCGCATGGGCATGTCCATCAAGATTGACGACCAGTGGTCGGCGCAAATCGAGTACGACTTTGCCGAGAACGGCACCAGCGCGAACGACGTGAAGCTGATGTACAACCCCGGCAAGGGCCGCATCTCCATCGGCCAGTTCAAGGTGCCGATGGGCCTCAACGAGCTGACCAGCTCCAACAACATCACCTTTATCGAGCGCGCCTCGAACAGCAACGTCATCGTCGACTCTCGCCGTATCGGTGTCGGCTACGACCTGCACGAGAGCAACTATGGCTTCTCCGGCATGGTGTTTGGTCGCGGTATTGGCGGCAAGGAAACCGGTGACATGCCGATGGGCGTCGCTGCCCGCTTCTACTTCAATCCCATCCGCGAGGGTAATACGGTTCTGCATCTCGGTATCTCCGGCGCCCATGAAAACCGCCGCGACTACCAGAGCCTGCGCTACCGCGACCGCCCCGAAGCCCGCCCCGATGGTGACCGTCTGATCGATACCGGCAGCATCACCGGCGTCGACAAGACCACCAAGGTCGGCCTCGAATTCGCCTACAAGACAGGCCCCTTCTCCGTGGAAGCCGAATACCTGCGTGCCGACATCAAGCGCGACGCCGGCCAGGAGCCGACCTTCGACGGCTACCACGTCCAGGCCAGCTACGTGCTGACCGGTGAGTCACGCGGCTACCGCGATGGCGTCTTCCGTGGTATCACGCCGAAGAACAAGGGCACCGGTGCCTGGGAAGTAGCCGCTCGCCTGAGCAATATCGACCTGATCGACTCCGGCTTCCAGGGCGGCGAACAGCAAAACATTACCCTCGGCCTGAACTACTACGCCAACGCGAATGTGCGTTTCATGTTCAACTACATTCGCGTGGATGTGGAGGACAGCAATGCCTCAGTGAAAGGCACGATCGTAGGCGACGACAGCCCGAACATCTTCCTGCTGCGCGCCCAGGTCAACTTCTGATCCGCACCGGAAACAACTCAAGGCCGGGCTCCATGCCCGGCCTTTTTTTGCCTGGCATCCCAGCCCGGCAGGATTGATCGTCGGGTCAGTTCACAGCGAGGTGGCCCACCCATCGCGCTCAAAGGCTGTCGAGGACCGATGGTCGCTTTCCCGTGCGCCTCTCTCTTGCTACACCATCGATGATAAGACCAAGAAGATAGGAAAAAATCGGGCCAGTCATCTCCAGGGTGTGATGCCCTGCCAGCATCCGGTGCAGGGCGGTACCCTCACCTTCAGGCACCAGCCGCCCGGAGCGGATATCGACATCGTGCTCCACCCCCTCCGACCGGACCTCCAGCATCGACAGTGCGGTAACCTGCCACATCAGCGTCCGACACAGGGCAATCGCATGCGCCTCTGAAAAGCCGGCGGATAACAGAATCCGGTAAAGCTGCCGGCTGATCGTGGTTTCCACCACCCAACGGGTATCCGGCCGGATCAGAGGGACAATTCCGGGAAAGGCAAGATAGGCTTCCCGCAGACTGCAGGCCCACAGGAACACCCGGCTCTGCCAGCTGCCAGTATCCGGCACCTCGAGCAAAATGCTGCGAAAAAAACGCAGAATCATACCGTCGACCAGGTCCTGTCGCTTGCCAATGTGCGTATACAGTGACATCGGCGAGCAGCCAACGCGGCTCGCCAGGGCACGCATCGACAGACCCTGCTCCCCCTCTTCCCGCAACAGGGCCGCAGCTTCACTGAAAATCACTTCGATATCGGGTGCGGGTCTGGGCACAATGAACCCTCAGGGTCTCGGAAGCCGGGGTCCGGCACACGTTGTCACGGGCGAACACCACCATCGATGGTCATGCAGGTGCCGGTGGTATAGCTGGAAGCATCAGAGGCAAAGTACAGGACGGCACCGACCACTTCTTCGGGTCGGCCGACCCGCTTCAGCGAAATCGGCTCGACAATATGGGGCAACAGTTCCTCATTGCGCACGAAGCCCGCCGCCGCGTCGGTATCGAAGGTACCGCAGACGATACAGTTCACCCGCACGCCCACCGGCGCGTACTCCTGCGCACTGGCGGCGGTCAGCGCATTGAGTCCCGCCTTGGCCGCGCTGTAGACCGTGGTCAACGGGGTTGGCTTGCAGGAGGCCAGGGAGCTGATATTGATAATGCAACCACCACCGGTCTCCGCCATTCTTGTTGCCGCCAGCGCGGTCAAACGCGTCGGCCCCTTCAGGTTTACGGCAATGATCTTGTCGAACAATTGCTCGGAGGTCTCCAGCAGGGAAGGTGCAACCGGTGACATACCGGCGTTGTTCACCAGCACATCAAGGCGACCAAAATGGCTGCAGACCGTATCGACGACCACACCGAGGCTGTCCCATTGCCCGACATGACAGGCCACCGGCAGTGCCTCACCGCCCAGGTCTCGCACCGCCTGCGCCACCTTTTCGCACTCCTCAAACTTGCGGCTCGCGATTGCCACCCGAGCACCGCGGCGGGCAAACTCCAGGGCCATGGCCTTGCCCAGGCCGCGACTGCCACCGGTGATCATCACCACCTTGTCACTCACATCGAACATGTCGCTATTCACCTGTATTCTCCCCGGTGCATTCCGCTCCGAATCGACGTTTATTCCTGCAACTCCACGGCCTGATTCCGGCGCATCAGGCGGCAAAACGTGTCGCGCGGACCATCAACTGATCCACGACGAAGCCGAAGAACTGGTGGTTGGGGTTCTCTGACTTCCCACCCAGGAATTTTGCGTAGGACCCTTCGAGAACGATGCCCAGCTTCCAGGCAGCAAAGGCCTGGTACCACTGAAACTGACTCATGTCGCGCCCGGTCTTTTCGGCATAGCGCCGCACCAGCTCCTCCGGCTTCTGGCAATAGTCCGCTGCCATGCCACCGTCGCTGCCCGGCGGGGCGATGGCGATCAGATTGCCCTCCTCCGGCCAGAAGATCATGGCCCAGGCAAGATCGATCAACGGGTCGCCTACCGTGGTCATTTCAAAGTCGACGATGCGCAGTATGCGGGGCGGCAGACCACGACTGAACATGACGTTGTCAATCTTGTAGTCGCCATGCATGACGGTCAGGTCACCACCCGCGGGCTGGTTGGCCCGCAGCCAGTCTGCCACCGTATCGATCGCC
>JBJHBY010000025.1:0-21995 GCA_050485745.1 Gammaproteobacteria bacterium
CACTGTTACCGTCGCGTGGGGGCCGGGATGCACTCGAGGTGGGGGTCGGCCGGGCGGGCGGCGGGGCGGGGCGGGGGCGGGGGGGGGGGGGGGTGGGGTGGGGGGGGGGGGGGGGGCCCGGGCTGCGGGGGCTGGGTGTCGGTGGCGGGGAACTCGGCGAGGATCGGTTCAGGGCCTGCCGGTTCGGCCGGAGGGGTAACCACGATGGGGGCCAGGGTCGCGATGGACTGATCAATCCGCTGTTCGATGGCCGCGGCCTCGGCCACGCTGATGCGCCGGAAGTGAATCCGGTCTCCGGGTTTTACCTGGCCGACCTTCCACAGCTCCGCGCTGGCGATGGTTGCGGCGCAGACGAACCCTCCCAGGCTTGGTCCGTCGCGGGTGAGAATAACGGGCATGTCGCCAGTGAAATTGATGCTGCCAATGGCGTACTCGCAGTCATGGATATTGGACGGATGCAGACCAGCTTCCCCGCCGTCGCTGCGGGTCCAGGTGGGCTTCGGTCCGATCAGCCGGACGCCCAGGCGGTTGGAGTTGTAGTGCACCTCCCAGGGTGTTTCGAAAAACATGTCGATGGCTTCTTCGGTGAAGAAGTCCGGTGCCCCGTGTGGCCCGTAAAGTACGCCGATCTCCCAATCGTTGCCGTACTCGGGAATCAGTGCTGCCGGAGCTGCCTTGGGCTCGCTGACGGGTGGTGTGATGTCGCTACCGGGCAGCTGTGGCTGCCCGATCGGCAGCATGTCGCCACCACGCAGGGTGCGTCCGGCATGTCCACCGAACTGGCCCAGAACAAATGTTGAGCGGCTGCCGAGGTAGACGGGTACATCGATTCCCGCCCGCACCGCAAGATAGGTACGGCAGCCGCTTTCGGCACGGCCGATTTTCAGTGTCTGGCCGGCGCGCACTGGCACCGGTTGCCAGAACTCGACTTCGGCGTCGTCCAGGGTTGCCCGCGTCGGTGCGCCGGTCAGTGCAATAATGGCATCGCCGTGGAAGCGCAGCGTCGGCCCTATCAGGGTGCACTCCAACCCTGCGGCCGAGGCGTCGTTGCCGACGATGCGATTGCCCAGACGAAACGCGTAATCATCCATCGGGCCCGATGGCGGCACGCCGATGTCCCAGTATCCGGTTCGCCCCGGAAAGTCCTGAACACTGCTGTAGGTTCCGGGTTCCAGAACCTCGATAACCGGTGCCTGGTAGGCAAAGTCATCCAGGAATCGCGTGGCCAGCCTTGCGCCGCCAACTCGGGTATCACTGATGATCTGTCTCAGATAGTCGAGATTGGTGCTGATGCCGCTGAGCCGGGTAGCGCCCAGTGCGATGGCAAGCCGGGTAATGGCCGCGTCGCGTGTTGGCGCATGTACGATCAGCTTGGCCAGAAGCGGATCATAGAATGCCGAAACCTCGCTGCCTGTGGAGACCCAGCCATCGACGCGGACATCCGCAGGGAAGCGCACTTCGGTCAGTGTGCCGGGCGACGGCTGGAAGTTGCGCACAGGATCTTCGGCATAGAGGCGCACCTCGATAGCGTGTCCCCGGGCCGTGGCCGGCAGTTCGCTGAAGGGTACGGGGGCGTCTGCGGCACAGAGCAGCATCCATTCGATCAGATCCACGCCGAACACGGCTTCCGTGACCGGGTGCTCCACCTGGAGCCGGGTGTTCACCTCCAGAAAGTAGAATGAGTCCCGGGCAGAATCATAGATGAACTCGACGGTTCCCGCGGAGCGGTAACCGACGGATTTGCCCAGGTTGATGGCCGCTTCCTGCAGGGCCTGGCGTGTGGCATCGGACAGACCCGGTGCGGGCGTTTCCTCGACCACCTTCTGGTTGCGGCGCTGGATTGAGCAGTCGCGCTCTCCAAGGCCGACCACGTGACCCTTCCCGTCACCGAAGATCTGTACTTCGATATGGCGTGCCTGGTCGATGAAGCACTCGATGAACACACCGCTGTCGTTGAAGAAACTCTGGCCCTGGCGCTGCACAGCATCGAACGCCTGCTCCAGGGCTGCGGCGTCATTGCATCGGGTCAGGCCGATACCGCCGCCGCCCGCGGTACTTTTCAGCATCACTGGATAACCGATGCGACTGGCTTCGGCCAGGGCGTCGTCCAGGCTGGCGAGAAGATCGCTGCCGGGGACCAGGGGAACCCCGGACTTGTGTGCGATCTCCCTGGCGGTGTGTTTCAGGCCGAACTGTCGCAATTGAGCCGGGGTGGGTCCAATGAAAGCGATGCCGGCTTCGGCACAGGCCTCGGCAAACTCCGCGTTCTCAGAGAGAAAACCATAACCGGGGAAAACCGCTTCAGCGCCGCTGTCGCGGGCGGCCTGAAGGATCTTGTCCACACGCAGGTAGGAGTCCGATGCCTTGTCGCCACCCAGGGCGACGGCCACATCCGCATCGCTGACATGGGCGCTGTTGCGGTCAGCATCGGAGTACACGGCGACACTGGTGATGCCGAGGCGCCGCAGGGTGCGGATTGCCCGTACCGCGATTTCACCGCGATTGGCTATGAGAACGGTTTTGAACATGTGGCCTGTCTCCCTCAGGGTTTGGCGTGCAGGGACGCGATATAGGCGCGCCAGCCGCCGAAATCGGTGATGTCGCGGGCGCCTTCTGCCGCCCGGCCCTCGCAGATGAACCCCTTGACCAGGCGGCCGTCCTCAAGCTCCAGGGTGCCGATGCCAAGTGGTGGGGGAATCAGTGCAACAAAGGAGCCGAAAGCGGTGAGGGGCATACGCCAGAGTTCGACGATGATGGAGCCGCCGTCGTCGCAGCGAATCAGGCCGGGTTTCGGGGGTGTCGTACCCGGCAGTGCGAACAGACGATAGTTTGGCGCGGTGCGGGTTTGCTCCAGCAGGATGGCGTTGCGCTCAGTGAGTTGTCCGTTCAGCGGCATGCCGCTGAGGTGGGCTCCAACCACTGCAATCTGGAGACTGTCCTCGGCGACATCGGAGGACGCCGCGTCTGCCTGCCTGGGCAAGGCGCGTCCCGTGGCACCCAGGGGTAGACCACGACGACGTTGCCAGCCCCTGCCCCAGTGCGCCAGCGCCCGGTCATGCCAGGTTGGCGCGATCAAAGTGATGCCAAAGGGCAGTCCGTCCGCGCGCAACCCCGCCGGCAGTGCCAGGGCGCACCAGTCCGCCAGGTTGACAAAATTGGTATAGGTGCCGAGCTGACTGTTCAGGCGGATCGGGTCGGCCTCTATCGCCTCGATGCGAAACGCAGCAGGTGTGGTGGGAACGACGAGTGCATCCACAGCCTCCATCAGCTGCTGGGCATGCCTGACCAACTCCATGCGCCGATACTCTGCCTTGAACGCATCGACGGCGCTGAATCGAGGTGCCTTGCCCACGATGTCGCGTACAACCGGGTGGATGGCTTCGGGCTGCGCGTGGAGAAGCTCCTCAATCACTATGAAGCGCTCCGCCACCCAGGGCCCCTCATACAGCAGTGCCGCAAGCTCGTGGAGTGGGGCGAAATCCAGTGCGACCAGTTCGCAGCCGTCATCGCGCAGGTTGTCCAGGGCTGTGGCGAAGGCCGCCGCGGCATGGGCGTCGCCAAAATGCTGCGGTTGGTCGGGAATGCCAAGTCGCGGGCGTGCCGGCAAAGCACTTCTGCTGCTTGCGGGAGCGATGCGGGAGTACG
Organism: Gammaproteobacteria bacterium; assembly: GCA_050485745.1. Taxonomy (GTDB): domain Bacteria; phylum Pseudomonadota; class Gammaproteobacteria; order Pseudomonadales; family CAMLJR01; genus JBJHBY01. The sequence goes on from JBJHBY010000025.1 coordinate 3,646, forward strand.
GGTCTGCCGCGTCAAAGGCCGTTGTTATCGACAGAATCTGCTCGGCGTCGGTGACCGTGAGCGCGAACACCGAGACGCAGTCCAGGCTGCGGCAGGCGGGGATGACGCCTTGCGTGCTCAGCAGGCCACGGCTGGGTTTGAGGCCCACAATATTGTTCATCCCGGCCGGTACCCGGCCGGAGCCTGCGGTGTCGGTGCCCAGAGCGAAGGGCACCAGCCCCTCCGCCACAACCACGGCGGATCCGGAGCTGGAGCCGCCGGCAATGTAGTCCGGGTTGAAGCTGTTGCCCACTGCGCCGTAGGGAGAGCGGGTACCTACCAGCCCGGTGGCGAATTGGTCGAGGTTGGTCTTGCCGATCAGGATCGCACCGGCGTCGCGCAGGCGAGCGACGACGCCGGCATCGTTGCGCGGGCGATAGGCAAATGCGGGGCAGGCGGCGGTGGTGTCCAGGCCGGCCGCATCGATATTGTCCTTGACCGCGAAAGGCACGCAGAACAGGGGCAGCTTCGTTGTATCGTTGCCGAGCTGTGCCAGGCGTTGCTCGACCTGCTCAATCTGCAGCAACAAGGCCTGTTCATCAACCAGACTGATCCATGCGCTGTGCTCCGGGCTGAGGCACTGGTGGAGTGCCAGCAGCAGTTCACGGGGTTGCTGTCCATGGCGATAGGCGCCGAGCCAGTCGGTAATGCACCAGCCCCGCGTCGGGAGAGCTGTTGTCTGGCCACCGGTGTGTGACACGTTTTTGGATTCCTTCTTGTATCCAAGTTGCCATACAACTCCAGCAACCACTGTGCCAGTTCGGAAATATTCATCCGGGTCGGTGTGATGACACTTCGGGAAAAATGGAAGCCCCCGTATGCAGGGCGCTGTTCAGGCAGGAAAAGCCGAGAGCTTCCGCACCTTCTGGAGAGGCTGTCGGAGGGAGCGGCTGGGTGTGCTGGAGGGGATTTTTCCGGAAGCGAACCTGGTGCGGTCCGCCGGGGCGCGCACCAAAAGTTGCCTTCCTGCGCCCTCAGGGTGCGTCGGCCCGGTCGAGGCTGCGGTATTGCAGCGCCTCCAGCAAAGCGCTGCGCTCAACCCGCTCGCTGTCTTCCAGATCGGCGATACTGCGAGCCACCTTCAGCAGGCGGTCGAAGGCTCGTGCGGACAGGCCCATGCGCTGTACCGCATCCTCCAGCATTTGCCGGTCGTCGCGCTGTAACCCGGTCGCGTCGATCAGTTCAGTGCCCTGGAGATGTGCATTGAGCTTTCCACTGCGTTGACGCTGCCGTTCACGCGCCCGGAGTACGCTGGCGCGCAGGTCCGACGAGGACGTGCCCGACTGCGCCTCGGCCAGGACCCCCCGGGGCAGGCGTCGCACGGCAACCTGCAAGTCGATGCGGTCGAGCAGGGGGCCCGACAGACGGTCGCGATAGCGGCGAATCTGGTCCGGTGTGCAACGGCACTGTCTGGAGGTATCGCCCTGGTAACCACAGGGGCAGGGATTCATCGCCGCGATCAATTGAAAGCGGGCGGGATAGCAGACCTGCTCCCGGGCGCGGGCGATGACGATCTGGCCGGACTCCAGCGGTTCGCGCAGAACCTCCAGAACGCGCCGGGAGAACTCCGGGAGCTCATCCAGGAAAAGCACGCCGTGATGGGCCAGGGAGATTTCTCCCGGGCGGGGCGAGCTGCCACCACCGACGAGCGCCGCCGCGGACGCGGTGTGGTGGGGCGCCCGGAACGGACGTACCACTGGCCAGACCGGTTCGCCATGCCGTGCTGCGACCGAGCGGATCGCCGCGACGGCAAGTTGCTCTTGTTCTTCAAGCTCTGGCAATAAACCGGGCAGGCGGCTGGCGAGCATGGTCTTGCCCGTGCCCGGTGGTCCATAAAGAAGAAGGTTGTGCCCGCCGCAGGCGGCGATGGCCAGTGCCCGCTTGGCCTGCTCCTGGCCGCAGACATCGGCCAGGTCGGGGTAGGGCAAGGGCTCCGCCGGGGGAGGCGCGGGTTCGGGCGTCAGTGGCAGGTGGCCATGCAGAAAGGCAGAAAGCTCCAGCAAATGCTCCACAGCGAGGATACGTGCACCGCGTACCAGGGCTGCTTCCCGGGCGTTGCCTTTTGGCAGGATCAGGCTGTGGCCGGCGTCCCTTGCCGCCAGTGCGGCAGGCAGCGCACCGGGAACGGGCCGGATCTCACCGCCCAGGCCCAGTTCACCGATGAACTCGCAACCGCGCAAGGCCTCGCCGGGAATCTGGCCTGAGGCGGCCAGGATACCCAGCGCAATCGGCAGATCGAAACGGCCGCCCTCCTTGGGCAGGTCGGCCGGCGCCAGATTGATGGTGATACGTCCTGCGGGAAACTCGAATGCCGCGTTCTGAATGGCGCTGCGCACCCGATCCCTCGATTCCTTCACGGTGGCCTCGGGCAGGCCAACCATGTTGAGGCAGGGCAGGCCATTGGAGAGGTGGGTCTCAATGTGTACCGCGGGGGCATCAATGCCGCGGCGCGCGCGGCTGGTAATGACGGCAAGGTTCATCGGGGCATCCTTCCTTGGATGATGGGGGAGGTGGTGTCCTACCGGGTCGCGTTTCCGGCCTCCAGCTGTTGCTTCAGGTTCTCGACCTCCTGCTCCAGCGCCTCGATGCGCGCCCGGGTTCGGGCCAGCACCGCACACTGTGCATCGAATTCATCCCGGCTGACCAGGCCCAGACGCCCGGTGGCATTGCGCAGCAGCGCCTGCAGATTGCGCTGCAGCTCGGCGGGCAGGTCGTGCTGGCCGAATAGCCCGGCAATGCGTTGCGCCAGCGATTCGAGTGTTTCCGCTGAGTGGTCGTTGTGCATTCGGGGCCGGATCCTGTGGTGAGCCTGGCCAGAGATTGTAACCGATCCCTTCCGGGTTTCGCGTAGCCGTGAGTCTGTCGCCCTGGACTCTCTCGCCCGGCTCGCCCCAAGTTGGTGCGTTTTGGGGTGAGTGCACCGGGCTGGAACACCTTTTACTCCAATGCCTCGCTAGATACTTGCATGGAAAGGTTCAGTGCCCTGTTTTTAAAAGATTTTTATGAGATGGCACGGCCTGTGCAAATCCCGATGGGCAGCATGCAGGCACGGCCTAAGGTCGATGCAACCTCAGTTCAGAAATGGTTGTGCCGGATGCCCAATCGAGTGAAAAGACCGACTGACCAAGTGGAGATCCAGTTATGAAACACGGTTTCAAGCCCCTTTCAACGTCCGTAGCGGCCGCAGTCCTGTCCGTTGGCATGGCTGCCCCGATGATGGCCCAGGCCGAGATTTCCGCCGAGGTCAGCGTGGCGAGCTCGTACTTCTGGCGCGGCATTGAAGTGAGCGATGGTCCGCAGTTGTCTGCTGACCTCAGCTACTCCCACGAGTCCGGTGTTTATGCCGGTCTTTGGGTGTCCAGCGAAGGTTTCGACCTGGGCAATGAGTATGACCTTTATGTCGGCTGGGCCGGTGAGTTCGGTGGTGTGGGTGTCGACATCGGTGCGGTGACCTACGTCTATCCGTCGTCCGGTGAGTCCGCGGTCAATGACCCCGGTGATTTCTCCGACATCTATCTGGGCCTGTCCTTCGGCGACTTCAGCATCACGGGTTACAAGAACGTGGCTGCCGTCAGCGGCAACTACTACATCGTGGGTGATTATACCTACGGACCCTTTACCCTGGCGGTGGGCTATCAGGAATATGGCAACGCCGATGACAACCTGAGCTATACCCACGTCAATCTGACGTACAACTACAACGACCGCCTGGCCTTCACTATCGGCGGTATCGTTGACTATGACGGCGACATCGCCAAGGGCTGGCCGGCTGGTGGTGCGGGTGACATCGACACCAATCGTGCCAAATTCATCGTGTCCTACACGCTGCCGCTGGAGCTCTGAGGGCATCGGGTCTGCGGGGCGTTGCCCCGCAGACCCGGGTAGACCGGAAGCGGGTAGCGGCGCTCAATCAAGAGGAACAGGCCATGAAACTTGTAACGGCAATCGTCAAGCCCTTCAAGCTGGATGATGTGCGTGAATCCCTGTCCGAGATCGGCGTGCAGGGTATCACCGTGACCGAGGTAAAGGGTTTCGGTCGTCAAAAGGGGCATACCGAGCTTTACCGCGGCGCGGAGTATGTCGTGGATTTTCTGCCCAAGGTAAAAATCGAGGTTGCGATCGCTGATTCGGCGGTGGATCGCGTCATCGAGGCTATCACCAAGTCAGCCAATACCGGGAAGATCGGCGATGGCAAGATTTTCGTGTCGAGCCTGGAACAGGTCATCCGGATTCGAACCGGAGAAACGGGCGAGGATGCGATCTAGGGCCCAGCGCCCTTTAGTGCACCCGAACCTTCTCAAACTAACGTTCAGATCAATCAGAAGTTCCAATTTTCGGAGGGCTGGAAATGGAAGATATCATCCAGGTGAAATACGCCCTAGACACGTTTTATTTTCTTGTCTGTGGCGCCTTGGTGATGTGGATGGCGGCCGGCTTTGCCATGCTCGAATCGGGCCTGGTACGTGCCAAGAACACCGCTGAAATCCTCACCAAAAACGTTTCGCTGTTCGCGATTGCCTGCACCATGTACCTGATCATGGGCTACGCGATCATGTACGGTGGCACCGGCGGGTTCCTGCCGGAAATCTGGTTCGGCAACATCATTGCCAACGATTCACTGGAGGATGTTCTGGCGTCCAACGGAGATATCTATTACTCCGGTGCGGCTGACTTCTTCTTCCAGGTGGTATTCGTGGCAACGGCGATGTCGATCGTGTCCGGTGCTGTGGCCGAGCGCATGAAGCTGTGGGCGTTCCTCGCCTTCGCGGTCATCATGACTGGCTTCATCTACCCGATGCAGGGCATGTGGACCTGGGGTGAGGGTTTCCTCGATGCCGCAGGCTACTCCGACTATGCCGGCTCGGGTATCGTGCACATGACGGGTGCCGCCGCCGCTCTGGCCGGGGTGCTGCTGCTGGGTGCACGCAAGGGCAAGTACGGCCCCAATGGTGAAGTCAACGCCATTCCCGGTGCCAACCTGCCCCTGGCAACCCTGGGTATGTTCATCCTGTGGATGGGCTGGTTCGGCTTCAACGGAGGCTCTGAACTGGTGGTTTCGGATGTCGAGTCCGCTAACAATGTGGCCAGCGTGTTCGTCAACACCAATGCTGCTGCCAGCGCTGGTCTGATCGCCGCACTGGTTCTGGGGCGCATCCTGTTCGGCAAGGCGGACCTCACCATGGCCCTGAACGGCGCACTGGCGGGTCTGGTGGCGATCACCGCCGAACCGCTGGCCCCCAGCCCGGTCACCGCAGCGCTGATTGGTGCCATCGGTGGTCTGATCGTGGTGTTCTCCATCGTCGCCCTGGACAAAGTCAGGATCGACGATCCGGTCGGTGCCATCTCGGTCCATGGTGTGGTGGGCATCTGGGGTGTTCTCGCCGTGCCCTTCACCAACAGCGATGCCAGCTGGGGTTCACAGATCTACGGTATCGTGGTGATCTTCCTCTGGGTATTCATTGCCAGCCTGATCGTCTGGAGCATCCTCAAGGCGGCGATGGGCATCCGCGTGAGCGAAGAGGAGGAGTACGAAGGGGTGGATCTGTCCGAGTGCGGGATGGAAGCCTACCCGGAGTTCACTGGCAAGTAACATCCTCGCCAGGTCTCACAATGCGGCTCGCAGCCGCAGCTACAGGGCGCCTCAGGGCGCCCTTTTTTATTCTGTCCGGCGTGGGGCTGTCAAGGTTGTCTGGCACAAGCCTTGCACGGTGCTTCCTGGGGTCCCATTCCTCCCGGTCGGGACCCCGGGAAGCCGGACGGCGTGCACCATGATTGGCTCCTGTGAGCCTGGCCGGTGCACTCCAAGGGCGACCGATGACCTCCCGTCTTGATACGCCGGCCTTTGCCGGCGTTTTTTTGGCCAATGATCCGGGCCGCTCGCTTTGGGTGTTTGGCGTTGAGGCCGTATACTGTTGCGGACCGGAATTCCTCTGACGGGAGATAGAGAATGAAACTGGTGAGTGCCATCATCAAGCCCTTCAAGCTGGACGATGCCCGGGCAGCACTGTCCGAGATTGGCGTTCAGGGCATGACGGTGACTGAAGTCAAGGGTTTTGGCCGCCAGAAAGGGCATACCGAGCTGTATCGCGGGGCCGAGTATGTGGTGGATTTCCTTCCCAAGGTGAAGCTTGAAGTGGCCGTTGCTGACGATCGCGTTGAGTCTGTCATCGAGGCCATTACCAAAGCGGCCCATACCGGCAAGATCGGTGATGGCAAGATCTTTGTGACCAATCTCGAGCAGGTCATTCGTATCCGTACCGGTGAAACAGGTGGCGATGCCATCTGACGTTAGCCCTCATTGCCTGGTTGGAATGAAAACTGCTTGACACCCTCATGCCCACGCAGTCCGCGTGCAGTGAGGTGTGGAGCGGTATATGGACGTGAAAGCAGATTCCAGCTGGCTGATGAATTACCAGTCGCTTCGCCTGCTGCGAAAGTGCCGCCCGTTGATTCAGGCGGAGTTTGGTGAGCGCATTGTCCTCAGTGATCCCGGGCTGTGGCGGCAGATCGAGCGCTACGCGCGGGAAACCCGCTCCGACACTCTGAGCCAGTGTATCCGCGAGTTGCGCGACCTGCGTTTCAGCCTCTCGGCAGAGCATGCAGCGGAAACACAGCCCCCTGCACCCCCGACGCCCTCCGGGCCAGGCACTGAGGGAGCAGCGTCAACAAAGGGGGATACGGACTCCCGACAGCATATTCGCAAGCGCATTTACCGGGGTCGGGTCATCAGCTGAGTGGTGGCATCAGTCGTGCGAGAGGCAGCGGATCGCCGCAGCTGCGGCGGAAGTCCGATTCTCGACGCCGAGCTTCCTGAACACCTGCTCCAGGTGCTTGTTGACCGTGCGCGGACTCGTTTCGAGGATCTGGCCGACTTCACGATTGGTCTTGCCATGGGCGATCCATAGCAACACATCCGCCTCCCGGGCCGTCAGTCCAAACTGCTGTTGCAATGCCTGGGTTGCGAATTGCGACGGACGAACCGCACTCAGGCGCAGCAGGGATTCGCGCGCATCAATCCTGGCAAGAAACTCCACTTTCAATGGCTGATCGGGTACATCGAAGGTGATGCTGTGCCCGGATTCGGGGCTGCGCGCCAGCCAGTCACGTAACTGTGCATGCAGATGTTCTCCTCCAGCTCCGGCCTCCGACAGCAGTTGATTGACCTGTGGTGTCGCCCAGAGGACGCCTCCGCTGCGGTCCACGGCAAACAGATACTGCCCGGTGGTGTCCAGCGCCATGCGCGCGCTCCGGGTCATTCGGGCGGTGGTCAGGTGCACTTCCATACGCGCCACGAGTTCCTGGGGGTTTACCGGCTTGGTCACATAGTCGACGCCGCCAGCCCCAAGCCCCATCAGCACGTGCTCGGTGTCACTGAGGCCTGTCATGAAGATCACCGGGACGGCTGCCAGGCCAGGGTTTTGCTTCAGGCGTCTGCAGGTCTCGAAGCCATCCATGTTGGGCATAATGGCATCCATCAGGATGATGTCCGGGGTGATATTACTGGCGATAGTCAGCGCCTGTGCTCCTTCCAGGGCGACCAGCACGGTCATCCCCGCCATCTCAAGCACTTCGTTCAGCAGGCGGATGCTGTCGACCGCATCGTCGACCAACAGTACAACTCTGCGATTAGTCGTTGGCGAGCTCATCTTGATTGACCTGCAAAAATTGAATAATTGCCGCAAAATCAAAGCGATCGGCCAGCTGCGAAACATGATCCGCGAACGTCTGCTCGACGCGGCCCAGTGCCAGCTGCTGGCGCAGCAAGTCACGCAGGGCAGTACGATGCCCAATGGCTGCCAGGGATCCGAGTGCGCGCCTGTGGGGAAGTTCGGGAAGCTTGGGGAGCTCGTGAAGAGCGGGTCGTGTGAGAGATACAGAGTCGCTTGTGGAGGTCTGATCGATGCCCGCATAGCACCACGCCAGCTGCAACAGGTTGGCGATGCGCTCCAGCAAGGCATCGAGCCTTACGGGCTTGACGATATAGCCGGCATGCAGGACGGGGTGAGACTGGTCACTGCCCTCCCTGGCGTCGGCTGAAACCATCAGTATCGGCTTATGGTACCCCCGCCCTCTGAGCTGGCCCAGTAGCGTCCAGCCATCCGCCCCTGGCATGGAAACATCCAGAAGCAACAGGTCGGGCTCCGACTGCGCAACATGGTCCAGCACGGTGAGGGCATTCCCGGTATCTTCAACGTCGAAGCCAATGGGGGTCAGCGTTTCGCGTATCAGCTGTCGGTGGGAAAGCTCGTCGTCCACGACGAGTATCCGGCGTCGCCGCCCTTCATAACCGGTGATGCGCTGCGTCTTCGCGGCGCCCGCCACTACGGGTGGGGCCATGCTGGAAAGCATCAGGCTGACTTTGAACACACTGCCCCGCCCTGGACTGCTGTGAACACTGATATCTCCACCCATGATCTCGGTGAGAAGGCGGGTAATGGTGAGGCCAAGGCCTGTGCCGGGAACGTGTGTGCCAGGGCTACAGAGTCGTTCGAATGGCTTGAAGATACGTTCCTGATCCTCCACGGGAATACCGGCCCCCGTATCGCTGACTGTAAATTCGGCGACCTGGCTGCGGTAACGCAGGTTCAGAGTGACCCGTCCTTGATCGGTATACTTGATGGCGTTCGAGAGCAGGTTGATCAGGATCTGTCGAACACGCTTCTCATCAGTGCGAACGAACTCGGGGAGACGATCCGGGCAGTGATAGGTAAAGCTCAAGCCCTTGGCCTCTGCCTGAAGACGAAACATATGGACAAGCTGACTCATCAGCAGGTCGATGCGCACTGGATCGCGATGAAGATCCAGGCGACCGGCCTCGATCCTGGAGATGTCCAGTAACCCTTCGATCAGGTCCGCCAGGTGTTCGCCGCTCCGGCGAACAACGCCAAGGGCATCGCGGCGATGATCCGGTATCGAAGGGTCCCGCTCCAGAAGCTGTGCGTAGCCGAGAATGGCATTGAGTGGCGATCGAAGCTCATGACTGATGCCGGTCAGGTAGCGACTCTTTGCCAGGTTTGCCGCTTCGGCCTGCTCCTTGGCGAGCTGAAGTGCCTGGTCCGTTCGTTCATGAGCTGATATTTCCTCCATCAGCAGACGAGTCTGCCTCTGGGATTCTTCCTGGGCAACAATTCGGCTCTCGTGAACAAGAACAAAGAGCCAGCTGATGACAGCGGTAACGATGATCAGGATGAAAAAAACCTTCCACAGGGTTCCTGAAAGCAGTTGCGCGGTCGTGTTGTCCGGGAACGGGGTCTGCACGTAGATCAGCCAGAGCAGGAGCCCGGATGTCACGTTGATAATACCCATCAGCATAAAAAAATAGCCGATCCTGGAAAAAGATCCGGGTACCGTCTGTTGCGGTGTCAATCGGGAAAAAAGGCTGCGTAGCTGATCGCCATACCCTGCGCCTGGCTTGCAATAGTCTTCACATCGGGCATCAAGAGAGCAGCACAGTGAGCAAATATCCCCGCCGTAGGCCGGGCAGTGAGTAATATCCTCGTTCTCAAAACGATGCTCGCAGATACAGCAGGATACGAGTGCATTGTTGTTGGTCGTTTCGATGGGTGGTCTGGCTGTGTAGTAGCGGCCTTTGGTATACCAGGCGATCAGCGGTGCAATGAGCATTGCGGAGAACAGGGCAATAAAGTGTGACAGCGCTTCGGGATGATCGCCAAAAAGGCCGCTGTGGCACAGCATGCCAATCAATGATGCGATCAGCATGGCACCAACACCTACAGGGTTGATGTCGTACAGATGCGCGCGTTTGAACTCGATGTGTCTGGGGCTGAAGCCAAGAGGTTTGTTGATAACAAGATCCGCTACCAGTGATCCCACCCAGGCGATCGCAATGATGCCGTAGAAGCCCAGGGTTTCCTCCAGCGCTCGATATACCCCTAATTCCATGACAAGCAGCGCTATTGCCACGTTGAACACCAGCCAGACAACCCGGCCCGGATGGCTGTGTGTGAGTCGGGAAAAAAAGTTCGACCAGGCTATGGATCCGGCATAGGCATTGGTGACATTAATCTTGATCTGGCAAAGAATCACAAAGATGCCCGCCACAGCAAGAGATAGCTCAGGCGAGCTGGTGATGTAACCAAATGCCACCATATACATTCTGGTGGGATCAGCTGCCTCGGATGCCGGGACACCATGACCAAGCGCAAGAACAGCGAGAAAGGATCCGGCAAGTATCTTGATGGTGCCTATCAGAATCCAGCCAGGTCCCCCGGCTAGTACGGCCCCCCACCAGCGAACCTTTGATGACCTGGTATCATCCGGCTCGGGTATGAATCTGAGAAAATCCACTTGCTCGCCGATCTGCGCAATCAATGAGAAAAGAACTGCGGAGGCTGCCCCGAACAAAAGAAGATTCAGTGAACCGTTTCCGTTGGTTTCAAATCCGGAGAATTGTGTCCAATCCTCTACGGAGCTTGCGTCAGCATAAACTATGAAAGCAAAGGGAAGCAGCTGAAGAAAAATCCAGATTGGCTGTGTCCAGAGCTGAAATCGACTTATAAAGGTGATGCCATGAGTGACCAGGGGGATAATGATCACTGAGCAGAGAAGATATCCGAACACAAGCGGAATGCCGATAAGAAGCTCAAGGGCCATTGCCATGATGGCAGCTTCTATTGCAAAGAAGATAAATGTAAACGAAGCATAAATCAGCGATGTGATTGTTGATCCGATATAGCCGAAGCCGGCTCCCCGGGTCAGTAAATCGATATCAACACCATAACGTGCAGCGTAGTAGCTTATCGGGATGGCGGTGAGAAAAATAATGAGTCCGACAGAGAGAATCGCGGCGATCGCATTATTAAAGCCATAGTGCAGCGTGATGGCGCCGCCGATCGCCTCAAGAGCGAGAAAGGATATGCCTCCAAGAGCTGTGTTGGCCACCCTTGCCGGGCTCCAGCGCCTGGCACTCTTTGCGGTAAAGCGAAGCGCGTAGTCCTCCAGGGTCTGGTTGGCGACCCATTGGTTGTAGTTGCGGCGTACGCGAAAGATATTCTGCTTTACTGCCATTACAGGCCTCTGAATACCACTATGAACCTGCACTTGCGGCGGCCTGTTTTCCTGCCGTCGTCGGTGGAGGCCTGATCACTGGTGACGGGGTCCACCGCTGGCTGCGTCATTCTGGGGCGCAGGCTCCAAAACAAGGCATTGCCCGGGGCCGTCGTGCGAGTTCCCGTCCCGTCTACAGACCTTGCGCGATCTGCGGCCGGTGTTGGTCACTGCTGCCAGTCTGATGCAATCAATCTCCGTGCCATGGCATCCCTTGAGCTATCCACCCTTGATACAGGGGTGGATAAGCGACTGCCATGCGTCAAATGACGTAGTCGAATAGGGCATTTGTCGAATTGGAGCGCGCGCCGAACACTCGCAGAATGCGAGACATGGGCACTGTGTGTCCGGTTCAGGGCCGGCAGTCCGGTTCTGGGTAGATGGGCTTCATCGCTGTGAGGAAGAATCATGGAAACCAGGAAAAGCATGAAAGAGCAGGGCGGGACCCAGAGGTGGTCTGGCATCTGCAAGGGAGCCGCTTCGATAGCTGTGTCGCTGATTTTTGCCGCGACAACGGCTATGGCAAAGCCGCCGACTTCCGAGGTGAATACGACGGGGCTCGCCGTCACGGATGATACGGTGAGAGTAGGAATTCTTCACTCTGTAACCGGAACCATGGCGATCAGTGAGGCGGGGTCCGTACAGGCGGAGATACTCGCGATTGAGCAGATTAATGCAATGGGCGGGGTCCTGGGAAGAAAGATCGAGTACATCCAGGAGGATGGCGCGAGCGACTGGCCGACGTTTGCAGAGCGTTCGAGAAAGCTGCTCCGGCAAGATCGTGTGGCAGCAGTGTTTGGCTGCTGGACATCGGCGTCAAGAAAAGCGGTTCTCCCCATCTTTGAGCAATTCAACGGAATGCTTTACTACCCAACCTTTTATGAAGGGCTCGAGCAGTCTCCCAACGTTATTTACACCGGACAGGAGGCGACACAGCAGATCCTTGCAGGAATCGACTGGGTTGTCCGTGAGAAAGACGCAAAGACGTTCTACCTTTTGGGGTCGGACTATATCTGGCCACGCACATCCAACAAAATTGCGCGAATCCATATCGAGCAAAAACTCGGACTTCGCGTGGTGGGCGAAGACTACTTTCCTTTGGGGCATACCCAGTTCAATTCAACCATAAACCGTATCCGTTTACGTCGCCCTGACGTGATCTACGCGATCGTGGTCGGAGGTTCCAATGTGGCCTTCTATCGACAGCTGAAGGCAGCAGGTATCGATCTGGCCAAGGACGGGATCACTCTTCTGACCATTTCGGTGACGGAGGATGAAATTCTGGGAATCGGTGGTGAAAACATCGAGGGCGCCTACGCCGCAATGAAGTATTTCCAGAGCCTGGATAACCCCAACAACGAGGCATTTGTAAAAGCATTCAAGGAACGCTGGGGCCAGAACTCGGTTATCGGTGATGTTACCCAGGCTGCGTACCTCGGGCCATGGCTGTGGAAGGCCGCCGTGGAAAAGGCCGGCTCATTCGATGTGGACAAGGTCAGGGAAGCTTCTCCTGGCATCGAGCTGACGACGGCTCCTGAGGGCTACGTGCGCATTCACGAGAATCACCATCTCTGGTCGAAAACCCGTGTGGGTCGAGCGTTGCGCAACGGCCAGTTTGAAGTGGTTTACGAGACAGAGGAGCTGATGGAGCCCAATCCATTCCCTGAAGGGTACCAGTAGCACAGCCGGCGTAATCCCGGGGGCGGCCGATGTCGCTCCCGGAAGCACCTCTACAACGCCAACCGGAGCATACCGATGTTTGCCGAGTATTCGTTCTCTGAGCTGTCCGCCATCCTTGCGATGCAGGGCTTCGCGGGCCTCATCCTGTTTGCGGTGTTCGTCCTGATGGCACTGGGTCTGGCGATCATCTTCGGCCAGATGGGCGTTATCAATATGGCGCATGGGGAGTTCATGATTCTCGGTGCCTACGTAACCTATCTGACGTCAAATCTCTTTGCGCAGAACTTCCCGCAGATTTTTGGAAGCTATTTCTTCTTTGCCATGGCCTTCTCGTTCATTGCGGCAGCAGCACTTGGAGCTCTGGTCGAATGGGGGATGATCCGGTTCCTTTATCACCGTCCTCTGGATACTCTGCTGGCCACCTGGGGCCTGAGTCTCATCCTGCAGCAAACCTACAGATCCCTGTTCGGTGCGCGCGAAGTCGGTGTAGTCATTCCCGACTGGCTGATGGGCTCCTACAAGATGACCGATATGGTCGATGTTCCGATCAATGGCCTGTTCGTGATGGCTCTCGCCCTGGTGGTGACGGCGGTGGTCTATCTGCTGATGTTTCGGTCGCGCTGGGGAACACAGGTGCGGGCCGTTGTCCAGAACCGGCCGATGGCTGGCGCGGTAGGCATCAACACAGGTCGTGTGGACCGGATGACGTTCGCCCTGGGTTGCGGTATTGCGGGTATTGCGGGTTCCGCGTTCACCATGATTGGCTCTACCGGCCCTACCTCCGGGCAGCTTTATATCGTCGACACCTTCCTCGTGGTGGTGTTTGGTGGCGCGGCGAGTCTGATGGGGACTGTGGCATCCGCCTTTACCATCTCCCAGGCGCAGTCGACCCTGGAGTTCTTCATGGGTGGTTCCATGGCCAAGGTCCTGACACTGATGATTGTGGTTGTCATCCTGATGTTGCGTCCTCAGGGTCTGTTCACGTTGAAAGTGCGTCGTTGAGGGGGTCGTATCATGTTGCTGGACTATCTGAAATACCTCATGCCACGCAATGACATCCTGGCCTTCGTGTTGCTGGCCCTGGCTCTCCTCGTGGTGATGCCGCTTTCACTGGATATCTTTCGGCTTAATCTTGTGGGCAAGTACCTGACCTTCGCCTTCGTCGCACTGGGACTGGTGCTGTGTTGGGGCTATGGCGGGATCCTCAGCCTCGGTCAGGGTGTATTCTATGGGCTGGGGGGGTACGCACTGGCGATGTTCCTGAAGCTCGAGTCGTCCGATCCGGTCAGCACCCGTATCCAGAGCACGCCGGGGATACCGGATTTCATGGACTGGAACCAGATCACGGCCTTGCCGTGGTTTTGGGAGCCCTTCAACAGTCTCACCTTTACCCTGATCGCGGTAATCGCCGTACCGACATTATTTGCGTACCTGATTGGTGTCGCAATGTTCAAGCGGCGCGTCGGCGGCGTCTATTTCGCGATCATCACCCAGGCGATCGCAGCGATCCTGACAATACTTATCATCGGCCAGCAGGGGTACACGGGTGGCGTCAACGGTATCACCGACCTTCGCACTCTGAAAGGTTGGGATATTCGCTCCGATTTTGCCAGCTATGTCTTCTATTTTCTCTGCGTAGGCCTTCTCTTCGTTTGTCTTTTTATTGCCCAGTTCATTCGAAAGAGCAAGCTGGGACGGCTGCTCATTGCCATGCGTGGACAGGAAGACCGCGTTCGGTTCTCGGGCTATGACGTAGCCGGATTCAAGATCTTTGTATTCTGCGTCGGCGCGGCTTTCTCCGCCATTGGGGGGGCGATGTTCACTCTCCAGGAAGGCTTCATGTCCCCCAGTTTCGTTGGCATTGTTCCGTCTATTGAAATGGTGATCTTCTGTGCAGTTGGTGGTCGATTGTCGATTTTCGGAGCGGTTTACGGTGCGCTCCTTGTGAACTATGCGAAGACCCTGTTTGGAGAAATGTTTCCAGAGCTGTGGCTTTTCGCGATGGGCCTGCTGTTCATTAGTGTTGTCATGGCATTCCCGAATGGTCTTGCCGGCCTCTACAGCCAGTACGTCGCTCCTCATGTGGATCGTATTCTGGACCGAATCTCGAAGTCCATGAAGGCCGACAAGAAAGATGATGTGGCCTCAGGGTCTGCAGTTTATGAGCCGATTGAACGAGGTGCTGCCAATGAGTCCAGGTAGTAATACGGATTTTGTTCTCGCGGTTGAAGGATTAAGTGTCTCCTTTGACGGTTTCAAAGCAGTCAATGACCTGAGCTTCTATGTGGATGAAAACGAAATTCGCGTAATTATCGGGCCAAATGGTGCAGGAAAGACCACGGTTCTTGATTTGATCTGCGGTCGAACCCGATCCACCGAGGGGTCCATCCGGTTCAGGAATCGCGAGCTGACCACGTTGCGCGAACATGACATTGTCAGAGCTGGTGTCGGGAGGAAGTTCCAGAATCCATCGATTTATGATGATCTTTCCGTATTCGATAATCTGGAAATATCCTTTCCAAGAGGTCGGTCCGTACTGGGCGCCTTGTTCTTTCGGCGGAAAGCCGATGTGATAGACAAGGTTCGCGAGATCGCCGAAATGATCTTTCTTGGCGACCAGCTGGAGACTCACGCGGGGCTTTTGAGTCACGGTCAGAAACAGTGGCTGGAGATCGGAATGTTGTTGATCCAGGATCCAGACCTTCTCATGCTCGACGAGCCCGTTGCGGGAATGTCAGTTGCAGAACGGAAGCAGACAGCCGAGCTGCTGCGACGTATTACCAGTAATCGATCGGTGATCGTCATTGAGCACGATATGCAATTTGTCGCTGAGATTGCCGATCGGGTTACGGTTATGCATCAGGGAAAGATCATTGCTGAAGGTAGTGCAGAGACTGTTCGCGAGGATCCCAAGGTCATTGAGGTCTATCTTGGCCATTGATCGGTATGCAGATTGTCATTGATCACGAGTCAATGCTTTCTCCGGCTTTGAGGTCCATGTTCAGCATGCCAGTTGGAACGAATGAGGGATGGCCCGGATCATGTTGAAGGTAAGCGATTATCGTGTTTGCTATGGTCAGAGCGAAATACTCCACGGGATGAACTTCTCAGTTGCTCCCGGAGAGATCGTCGCACTGATGGGGCGTAACGGTATGGGTAAGACCACACTGATGCGATCACTGATTGGAATGATTCCACAGGCGGGCGGCGTGGTGGAATGGGAGGGAAAGGACATCAGCGCCCAAAAAAGCCATCAGCGTGTTGCCAGTGGCATCGGCTTTGTGCCGCAGGGGCGGATGATTTTTCCTGGCATGACGGTTCGGGAGAACATAGAAACCGGTTTGACCAGCACTGGAAGGCGCAATGTCCCCAGGGAGCTTTACGATCTGTTTCCGGTGCTTCTGGAAATGCGCGCGCGTCGTGGCGGAAATCTATCCGGCGGTCAGCAGCAGCAGCTGGCGATTGCGCGGGCCCTTGCCAGTGACCCCCGTTTGCTGTTGCTGGATGAGCCTACCGAGGGTATCCAGCCATCGATCATTCGGGATATGGCCCGCACGCTGAAGCAGATCAGGGATCAGCGAGGTCTGTCAATCGTGGTCTCGGAACAGGTTTTGAGCTTTGCCCTGGAGGTTGCTGACCGGATTCTTGTCATTGAGAAGGGTGAAATCGTCCATGAGGAACAGCGTGCCACCGTGGATGAAGCCAAGGTGGCCTCCTATTTGGCGGTGTGACGAATCGGTTCTACGTCATATGACGTAGGGGCGGGGTTATTCGCCGTATTGTGGCGGAGTTCATGGACTGGAGATACTGTCGACGAAGAAACAGGAGCCCGGCCTCCTGGAACGCGGACCCTCAGGAGTAACCATCATGACCGATACCATCATCAAGATCGACCTGGGAAAATCACCCTATGAAAACGACATGATTCACAATCGCTGGCATCCGGATATTCCGATGGTGGCGATGGTCAAGCCCGGGGATGACTTTATTGTGGAGTGTTACGACTGGACAGGGGGGCAGATTGCCAATAGTGACGATGCCTCCGATGTTCGTGATGTCGATCTGTCACAGGTGCATTTTCTGTCCGGGCCAGTTGGTGTTGAAGGCGCCGAGCCCGGAGATTTGCTGGAAGTTGATATTCTTGATATCGGCGCGTTCGAGAGTTCCTTGTGGGGATTCAATGGATTTTTCTCCAAGAAAAATGGTGGTGGATTCTTGACCGAGCATTTTCCCCAGGCGCAGAAGTCGATCTGGGACATTAATGGCATGTTCACCAGCTCCCGGCATGTACCCAATGTAGAATTCGCAGGCCTGATTCACCCTGGTCTGATTGGTTGCCTCCCTTCCAGTGATATGCTTGCCGAGTGGAATGCCCGGGAGAAGGCGCTGTACGACACGGACCCCGATCGGGTTCCTGCGCTGGCAACGCTGCCCTATGCCGACACTGCGCATATGGGACGTATGGCATCCGATGAGGCCAAGGCCGCTGCGGCTGAAGCGGCACGTACCGTACCACCGCGTGAACACGGTGGGAACTGTGACATCAAGGACCTCTCCCGGGGCTCGAAAATTTATTTCCCGGTCTACGTCAAGGGCGGCGGTCTTTCGGTAGGCGATCTGCACTTCAGCCAGGGTGATGGCGAGATCACCTTCTGTGGCGCCATTGAGATGGCCGGCTGGATTCATCTTCGGGTCAATGTCATCAAGGGGGGTATGGCGAAGTACGGGATCAAGAACCCGATTTTCAAGCCCAGTCCCATTGCGCCGCGCTACGACGATTACCTGATTTTTGAAGGCATCTCCGTCGATGAACAGGGCACCCAGCACTATCTCGATGTACATGTCGCCTATCGGCAGGCTTGTCTCAATGCCATTGAGTACCTTACCAAGTTCGGCTACACGCCGGCGCAGGCATACGCCATTCTTGGCTGTGCTCCAGTGCAGGGCCACATCAGTGGTGTGGTGGATATTCCCAATGCCTGCGCTACGTTGTGGTTGCCGACCGGAATCTTCGACTTCGACGTGAACCCCGGTGCCAGTGGCCCGACCGTCGGGGTCACTGCAGGAGTTGACGTGCCGATGGCTCTGGACAAGGAGTAAGTTCCATGCCGGTCTATGATTACAAATGCCGGGAGCATGGCTTGTTCCATGCCCTGGCGACGATGGCGGAAAGCGGGCAGCCAAAAAGCTGCCCGCAATGTGCAGTGTTGTGCCCACAGGTGATTGTTCTGGCTCCACACTTGCCGGAGATGGCGCAGACGGATTTCAGAGCCCATGAACGCAATGAGCGAAGTCGTCACGAACCGGTACTATCCGGCTCACCCGAGAGAGCCGAGCAAGAGGCGCGCTACCAGCATCGTCACGGCTCGGGCTGCGGCTGCGGTGAAAAGCCCATCGGCAAGTCGCAGCTGTTCTACACGGCGGATGGCAAAAAGATGTTTCCTTCAATGCGCCCCTGGATGATCAGTCATTGAAAACCGGGAGGATTGAGACGGGAGACGGAAAGCAAAAAGAGGCTCTGAATTGGCACGACCCGTAGGGTGGAAAACGGCACAGCCTTTTCC
>JBJHBY010000026.1:0-21814 GCA_050485745.1 Gammaproteobacteria bacterium
GATTACTTCCCCTCCGACGTGGTCGCCTATCACCTGATCTTCCTGCTGCTGGCAGCCCATGACACCACCACCAGCGCGCTGACCATGGCGGCCTACTATCTGGCGCAGCACCAGGACTGGCAGGAGCGTCTGCGCGAGGAAGCAAAAGCGCTGGGCAAGCAGCGGATCGAGTACGAGGATCTGGGCAACAACGTCCCGGACATCGAGCACACCTTCCACGAGATCCTGCGCCTGCACCCGCCCGTCCCGCAGATGATGCGCCGTACCATTCGCGAGACCGAGCTCGGCGGCTTCCGGCTGCCGCCCCACACCATGGTGCAAATCTCACCGCTGTATACGCATCGCATGGAGAAGTGGTGGACCAACCCCCACGGCTTTGACCCGGACCGCTTCGCCTCGGGCCGCGAGGAGCACAAGCAGCACCCGTTCCTGTGGGCACCCTTCGGTGGCGGCGCACACAAGTGCATCGGCCTGCACTTCGCCGACATGCTGTTCAAGTCCGTCCTGCCCAGCCTGCTGCTGAAGTACCGCTTCCGCTTCCCGGACGGCTACCAGTTCCCGGCGAAGATCCAGCACTTCCCCTTCGCCAAGCCGATGGACAACCTGCCGTTGATTCTGGAGAAGTTGGGTTGACAGGGAAGCTGCGAGACGCTAAACGCGAGACGCCAGAGGCAGCACCTCCTCCGGTCTTGCGTCTTGCGTCTTGCGTCTTGCGTCTTGCGTCTTGCGTTTAGCTTCTTGCGTCTAGCGCCTAGCGTCTAGCGTCTTTGCCCCCAAACACCCGCTCCAGCCGACGTACCGCCTCTTCCAGCCGCTCCATGCTGGTGGTGTAGGCGAAGCGTACGTGTTCGGCGGCGCGGTGGCTGCCGAAGTCCAGGCCCGGGGTGATGGCGATGCCATGTTGTTCGAGCAGGTCGACGGCAAACTGCTGGCTGTCGCCGCCCAGTTCACCGAGGCCGGCATAGAGGTAGAGCGCGCCGGCCGGTGCGTGGGGAATCCGGAAGCCGAGCCGGCGCAGCTCCGGCAGCAGGAAATCCCGGCGCCGGGCGAACTGGTCGCGGCGCTCATCGAGAATGGCCCGGGTCTCGGGTTGAAATGCCGCCAGCGCGCCGTACTGGCCGAAAGTGGACATGGAGATGAACAGGTTCTGGGCCAGCTTCTCCAGCTCGGGCACCGCCGCCTGCGGCGCCACCAGCCAGCCCAGGCGCCAGCCGGTCATGCCGAAATACTTGGAAAAACTGTTGATCACGAAGGCGTCATCGGCGATCTCCAGGATCGACGGCGTCTCCACGCCATAACTGAGCCCGTGATAGATCTCGTCGACAATCAGGGTGCCACCGCGACGCCGGCAGAGCTGTGCCAGCCCGCTGAGTTCCTCGCGGGTGAGTATCTCCCCGGTGGGATTGGCCGGCGAGGCAACCAGAACCCCGACCGTGTTGTCGCGCCAGTGGCGCTCGGCCAGTTCCGGGGTCAGCTGGAAGCGCTCCTCCGGCCCCACCGGCACACGCTGCCCCTCGCCCTCGACCAGGCGCAGGAAATGACGGTTGCAGGGATAGCCGGGGTCAGTCATCAACAGGCCCTTGCCGGGGTCGACCAGCAGGGCGGCGATCAGCAGCAGGGCGCCAGAGGCGCCGGGGGTGACGAGAATCCGCCCCGGATCAATATCGAGCCCGTATTCGCTGGCGTACCAGCCGGCGATCGCCTCGCGCAACTGCGGCAGGCCCGTCGCGGCGCTGTAGCTGGTCTGGCCGCGATCCAGGGCGTCGCGGGCGGCCTCGATGATGGGCCGCGCCGTACTGAAGTCCGGCTCGCCCGCCTCCAGGTGCACGATATCCCGACCCGCAGCCTCAAGGGCCCGGGCGCGGGCCAACACCTCGACCACGCGAAACGGCTCGATGTCGGCCAGGCGCCGGGCAAATCGGGCGGGATCGAAAGCGGGATCGGAAGAAGACGGGCTCACCGGTTGGATTCCTGTACAGGCGGTTGCAGGGAGGCCACATTGTAGAGGAGCCGGCACCCGGATGTGGAGCCGGAACGAACGGCGGACAAGGCTCACAACAGTGCTGGCAGCACTCAGCCAAATCTGGTAATTTCGCCCGCTTGATACGGGCCGCCAGGCGCAAGTGGCGGTTCGCGCCCAAGGCATGCAGCAAGAGGCTTTGACGATGCCAGCGAAAAAACAGAGTGCTGCCCACCCCTTCAAGCACTTCGAGCCCTACAAACCCAAGAAGGGCGAGGAGTACATGAACGAGCGGCAGAAGGATCACTTCCGCGCCATCCTCCGTCAGTGGAAGGCGGAGCTGATGGAAGAAGTTGACCGTACCGTATCCCACATGAAGGACGAGGCGGCCAACTTTCCCGATCCGGCCGATCGCGCCACCCAGGAAGAAGAGTTCAGCCTGGAGCTGCGCACCCGCGACCGGGAGCGCAAGCTGATCAAGAAGATCGATGCCACCCTCGACCTGATCGACAGCGATGACTACGGTTTCTGTGATGCCTGCGGCGTGGAAATCGGCATCAAGCGCCTCGAGGCGCGACCCACCGCCACCCTGTGCATCGACTGCAAGACCCTGGACGAGATCAAGGAACGCCAGGAGCACGGCTGAGCGTGAGCGGGCGGGCGCCCTCGCGCCCCCCGCCCTGATTGATGAACCCGGCACCCCTCTACAGCGGCCGCTTTGCCCCCTCCCCGACCGGCCCCCTGCACCTGGGCTCGCTGGTCGCCGCCCTCGCCAGTTTCCTGGACGCCCGCGCCAACGGCGGGCACTGGCTGCTGCGCATCGACGACCTCGATCCGCCCCGGGAGGCCCCCGGCGCCGCCGGGGTCATTATCGAAGGCTTGCAACGACACGGTATGGAATGGGACGGCCCCATCGTCTACCAGAGTCAGCGCGGCGCCGCCTACGAGGCGGCAATCCAGCAACTGCAGCCAGGCGGGGCACTGTTCCATTGCACCTGCAGCCGTGCCGCATTGCGCGAACATGGCGGCGCCTGCCCCGGCATCTGCCACCACAGGCACACGCCACCGGCGGAGCCACACTCCATCCGCCTGCGCATCGAGTGTGGCCTGCCCGCCGTGGACGATCGCATCCAGGGCTACATCACAACGGGGCAAGACCATGCCCCCACCGATGCGGTACTGCGGCGACGCGATGGCCTGTACGCGTACCCGCTGGCGGTCGTGGTCGATGACGCGGCCCGGGGGGTGACCGATGTTGTTCGCGGCGCCGACCTGCTCGACGCCACCCCCGGACAAATTGCCCTGCAACACGCTCTGGGCCTGCCCACGCCCCGCTATGCCCACGTGCCGGTGATCGTCGCGGCGGACGGGCGCAAGCTGTCGAAACAGAATCACGCCCCCGCCCTCGACGCCTCCCGGGCCGCTGCCAACCTGCGCCTGGCCCTGCGCTTTCTCGGCCAGGCGGCACCCGAGGGCGACTCCACCGCAGCGATCCTGGACGCCGCGATCCGCCACTGGCGCCCAAGCCTGATACCGCCGCTGCGCGCAGCCCGGCTGCCATCCTGAGACCCCGCAGCCCCGGCCTGCCTATGGCATCCGCAGAGAGCGTTCAGTAACATCCACGGACCGGAACCAACAGGCCGCGCGATGTACATCAACCCCACCCTGCTGCTGCTGCTCGCGCTGATCTTCGTGTTCGCCCCCAGTATCCATGACTGGGTACTGTCCGGAGAGACCGCCTGGTACCGGCCCTATCTGATCTGGATCCCGCTGATCATCTACACCTGGTGGAGCCTGCGCGGCAGGTCGCCCGATGACCTTTGAAACCTACCAACTGCTGCTCCCGGGAACCGCGCTGCTGCTGCTGCTGTTCGCCATCGCTTTCAGCGCGGAGCGCGGCTGGCTGCCAGGCCACCTGCTGCGGCACCCGGCGGTGTATGTGCTGTCCCTGGGGGTCATCGGCGGGGCCTTCGCGGTGTACGGCAGCGTCGGTCTGGCCTACGAATATGGCTACGGCTTTTTGTCCTTTTACGTAGGCATTGCCGGCACGTTCCTGTTCGCACCGCTGATCCTGCTGCCGCTGCTGCGGGTGACCCGCCTGTACCAGCTGAAATCCCTGGCCGACCTGCTGACCTTTCGCTTCCGCAGCCAGTGGGCGGGGTCGGTGGTGACCCTGTGCATGTTGCTGGCGATCCTGCCGTTGCTGGCCCTGCAGATCCAGGCGGTGTCGGACAGCGTCATGCTGTTGCAGGGTGATGCACGACCGCTGCAAACCGGAAATGCCGGGCCCAATGGCCTGGCCCTGCTGTTCTGCCTGATCGCCATTGCCTTCACCGTGGTATTCGGCTCGCGCCAGCGTCCGCCGCAGCAGCGCCACACCGGCCTGGTGGCGGCTATCGCCTTCACCAGCGTGGGCATTCTCGGGGTGCTGCTGACCCTCGGCGGCGTGGCCCTGTTCGGCGTGTTCGACGGCCCGGCGCAGCTCGAAGCCTGGCTGGCGCAGCAACCGGATGTGCTCGGCCTGCTCAGCGCGCCGATGCGCCAGGATTCCGCGCGCTCCCTGTTGCTGATTTTCTTTGCCGCCGCGGTGTGCGCCCCGCATCTGTTCCACATGCTGTTTGCGGAAAACCCGGAGCGCAACGCCCTGCGCACCGCCAGTTGGGGCATGCCCCTGTTGCTGATGCTGATGAGCCTGCCGGTCCTGCCCATCCTCTGGGCCGGTTTCCGGCTCGAATCCGACCTGCCACCGGATTACTTTGCCCTGGGCATCGGCCTCGCCCTGGATGCCCCCTGGCTGGTCCTGTCGGTGTTCCTCGCCGGGCTCGGCGCCGCCATCGCCGCCATCGTGGTGACCACCCTGGCCATGGCCTCGATGAGCCTGAACCACCTGATCCTGCCCTTCTATCAGCCCGGCACCAACCGCGACATCTACCGCTGGCTGCTGTGGATCCGGCGCCTGCTGATCGGCGCGATCATTCTCGCCGGCTATCTGTTCCACTGGCTGCTCGGCGGCCGCGAAACCCTGTCGAGCCTGGCGATGACCTCGTTCATCGCCAGCCTGCAGTTCCTGCCAGGGGTGATGGCCGTGCTGTACTGGCCCCGGGCCAATCGCATCGGCTTCCTCGCCGGGCTCATCGCCGGGTTCAGCGTGTGGTTCGCGACCCTGCTGCTGCCGGTGGTCAGCGAGCTGCACCCGGACATGCTGTTCAACCAGCGCATCAGCCTGGGGCCCCTGGATGACCTGTGGAGTTCCTCCACGGTACTGTCCCTGGCCGCCAATACCCTGGTGTTTGTGCTGGTCTCGCTACTGACCACCACCAGCGACGAGGAGCGGGCAGCGGCGGAGGTCTGCGCCCTCGATGACCTCAACCGGCCGACCCGGCGCACGCTGTCCATCCACAGCCCGCGGGAAATGAAGGAGCGCCTGGTCGCGGCACTCGGTGAGGCCAGCGCGGGGCGCGAGGTGGACCGCGCCCTGACCGACCTGAAGCTGCAGGCCGACGAGCGCCGTCCCTATGCCCTGCGCCGCCTGCGCGACCGCATCGAGACCAACCTGTCCGGCCTGATGGGCCCCTCCGTGGCCCACGATATCGTCAACCGGCTGCTGCCCTATGACCAGCCCGGCGCCGAGGCCAGGGAGGACATCAACCTGATCGAGGCACGCCTGGAGCGCTACAAGTACCACCTGACCGGGCTCGCCGCCGACCTCGACAGCCTGCGCCGCCATCACCGCCAGACCCTGGAAGACCTGCCCATCGGCCTCTGCACCCTCGGCCGCGACCGGGAAATCCTGATGTGGAACCACGCCATGTCCGAGCTGACAGGCATCGACGGGCGGGATGTGGTCGGCTCCCACTCCGGCAACCTGCCCTACCCCTGGCGCCTGGTGCTCAACGACTTCGTCAACAGCCCCGAGCCCCACTGGCACAAGCGCCGCGTCGACGTCGCCGGCAGCGCGCGCTGGATCAGCCTGCACAAGGCCTCCGCCGGCCATGCCGACAACCGCCATGACGGCCAGGTCATCGTGGTCGAGGACATCACCGACAATCAGTTGCTGGAAGCCGAACTGATTCACAGCGAGCGCCTGGCCTCGATCGGCCGGCTCGCGGCGGGGGTGGCCCACGAGATCGGCAACCCGGTGACCGGCATCGCCTGCCTGGCGCAGAACCTGCGCTACGACACGGACAACCCGGACAGCCTGGCCACCGCCGCGGATATCCTGCAGCAGACCCGGCGCATCTCCAGCATCGTGCAGACCCTGGTGAACTTCGCCCATGCCGGCGCCGAAGCCGGTCGACGACAGCGGCAACCGGTGGACCTCGCCCGCTGCGTGGCCGATGCGGTCAGCCTGCTCGACCTCAACAAGGAGGCCAAACCGGTCCGGTTCGAGAGCCACTGTCCCGCCGGCCTGACCGTGCTCGCGGATGAACAGCGCCTGCAGCAGGTGTTCGTCAACCTGTTGTCGAATGCCCGCGACGCCAGCCCCGAGGACGGACAAATCCGCATCGACGCGAGGCCCGAGGGCAACCGGGTGCACGTCACCGTCACCGACCAGGGCAGTGGCATTTCGCGGGAACACCTGGAGCAGGTGTTCGAGCCCTTCTTCACCACCAAGGAAGCCGGTCAGGGCACGGGTCTGGGGCTCGCCCTGGTCTACAGCATCGTCGAGGATCTCGGCGGCGAGATCGACCTGGAGAGCCCCCTGCCGGGCCACAGCCACGGCACCCGGGCCCATGTCCATCTGCGCGCGGCGGCTTCCGACGCTGGAAAAGCGCGCGCAGACACGGTATGTTGATCAGCCGTTGTGCCCGCGGGGAGCGGGCCATGACCAGGCGACGTAATGGACTGTCATATCGTGCAGAGTCAAGAGGTGATGGACAGAATCCTGCTGGTTGAAGATGAAGATGTCATCCGTGCTGCGCTCAAGCGCCTCCTGGAGCGCAACGGCTACAAGGTCGCTGAAGCCGCCTCGGTGCAGGAGGCCGAAGCCAACCACGAGCTCGATGACTTCGCCCTGATCATCAGTGATTTGCGCCTGCCCGGGGCGCCGGGCACCGACCTCATCCAGAAGGCCGAGACCGCTCCGGTGCTGATCATGACCAGCTACGCCAGCGTGCGCTCCGCGGTCGACTCGCTGAAGATGGGCGCTGTCGATTACATCGCCAAGCCCTTTGACCACGATGAGATGCTGGAGACAGTGTCCCGCATCATCGAGCGCAATCGCGCGGAAGCCGGGGCCGAACCCGGCCAGCCCCGGCGCAGCAGCCGCCGTGGTCAGGCCCAGGTCGGCGGCATGATCGGCAGCTGCAAGCAGATGCTGAAGCTGTACGAACACATCCACAAGGTCGCGCCCACGGACACCACCGTGCTGATTCAGGGCGAGACCGGCACCGGCAAGGAACTGGTCGCCCGTGCCATTCATCAGGAGAGCCGCCGGGCCGATCAGACCCTGATTTGCGTGAACTGCGCGGCCATTCCGGAGACGCTGATCGAGTCCGAGCTGTTCGGTTACGAAAAGGGTTCGTTCACCGGGGCCAATGCCTCACGCATGGGCCTGATCGAGGCCGCGGATGGCGGCACCCTGTTCCTCGACGAGATCGGCGAACTGCCGGTCGAGGCACAGGCGCGATTGCTGCGCTTCATCCAGGAGGCGGAAATCCGCCGCATCGGCTCGGTGCAGTCGCGCAAAGTCGATGTGCGCCTGATCTGCGCCACCCACCGCGACCTCAAAACCCTGTCCCGGGAAGGCTTGTTCCGCCAGGACCTCTACTACCGCATCAACGTGATGCAGCTGCAACTGCCCCCCCTGTACCAGCGCGGCAAGGACATTCTGGAAATCGCAGAGACTCTGCTGGAACAGCGCTGCCAGGCCCTGGACAAACCCAGCCTGCGCTTCTCGCCCAAGGCCATCCAGGCCATCACCACCTACCACTGGCCGGGCAATGTCCGCGAGCTCGAAAACGCCGTGGAACGTGCCGTGATTCTCTGCGACGGTGAGGAGATCGACAGCGATCTGCTCGATATTGACCTGGAACTGGTGAATGTCAGCCAGCTGCGCACCCCCCGGGAGCGGCAGCCCCGGGAGGAGCAGGATACCGGCCACCAGGACAGCAGCCCAACCCGCGAACGCAGCACCCGCCAGAGCACCAGCGACCCCCACGAAAACCTGTCTCTGGAGGACTATTTCCAGCGCTTCGTCCTCGAACACCAGGATTCCATGAGCGAGACCGAGCTGGCCCAGAAGCTGGGGGTGAGCCGCAAGTGCCTCTGGGAACGACGCCAGCGCCTGGGCATTCCGCGCAAGAAATCCGCCAAAAGCGGCGGCTGAAGACGTCGTTACCGTCGGTGATCAGCTGTAACGGTTTCGGGGTCATAACGTAACATGCGCGTTACATCCCCGTAAAAACCTCGCCCCGAAACATCACAACCATTTGATTCAAAAGAATTTATCGCACTGGCACGAAACCTGCTTACTATTCCTGCGAATAATAACAATAATGCGCAGTGCGCAAATACCGAATAAAAACAATGACGAGACCTGGATGGGGAAGCAAACGCTTCCCCTTTGCTTTTCCACTCTCCCGCAACAGCCCACCACGGCGCCCGTAGCGGTGGTGCACTTTCACGAAAAACACCTTCTCCCGCAAAGAGATAGCAAGCCGCAAGGCGCAGCAGAGTGGGCGCGTCACAGCGTAAAGCTGCCGTTACCAATCCGGCCGAAAGTAACAAAATACGGGTCATGAAGTAACAGAAGCACCCTCCCGGGAGCCTTTGGTCGATCAAGTGACCGAGCCAAGCCTTTGACATGTATCAAAATATTTTTTTGGCACGGGAAATGCTATTAAGTTCACACAATAAAAATAATTGAGCCAGTCAATAAAAATAACGCGCTGAAGAGACCTGGATGGGGAAAGCTTGCTTTCCCCCGTTCATTTCTGCCCTGCCGAGATCCACAGTATCCTTGAACCCGGCCACGCCGATTATCCGGCACCGCTCCGCGGCGCCTGTGCTAATATCCGCAACTTTGGCGCCCCCCGCCCCCCAGGCGGGCAATAACAACAGGACCTTCCGGCTAACCACCTGATGCTGCAACGGATCAAAGACAGTCTCGAGAAAACGCTCGGGAAGTGGAAGAAGGCGGGCGGCAATCCCGTGCCAGCAGCGGACCCGCATGTCGTCCCGCGGGACCAGCACAACATCTCCCGCCGCAACATCAGTGATGCGGCGCTGAAGGTCATGGCCCGCCTGCGCGGCGGCGGCTTCAAGGCCTATCTCGTCGGCGGCGGGGTCCGCGACCTGCTGCTCGGCATGCGCCCCAAGGACTTCGACATCGCCACCGATGCCCGCCCCGAGCAGGTTCGCGAGCTGTTCCGCAACAGCATGATCATCGGCCGCCGTTTCAAAATCGTGCATGTGCGCTTTGGCCGGGAAGTGATCGAAGTCACCACGTTCCGCGGCAATCACAGCCAGGAGGGTGAGGCTGCGGCAAGCCTTGGCAGCCGTGGCCGCCGCGGTGAACAGGCCGTGCGCAGCGAGAGCGGCATGCTGCTGCGCGACAACGTGTATGGCAGTATCGAGGAAGACGCGATTCGCCGCGACTTCACCGTCAATGCCCTTTATTACACCACCGAAGACTTCAGCGTCCACGACTACGCCGACGGGCTCAAGGACCTGCATGCGCGGCGCATCCGCCTGATCGGCGACCCGGAGACCCGCTACCGCGAAGATCCGGTGCGCATGTTGCGCGCCGTGCGCTTCGCGGCCAAGCTGGATTTCAGCCTCGACCCGGCCACCGCGCAGCCCCTGCGGCCACTGGCCCCCTTGCTGCGGGATGTTCCGGCAGCACGCATGTTCGACGAAGTCCTCAAGCTGTTCATGGCGGGACATGCCCAGGCGACGTGGGCGCTGCTGCGGCAGCACGACCTGTTCCACCCCCTGTTTCCGGCCACCGCCGAACTGCTGGATGAAATGCCCGAGCCCTACGAGGCTCTGATCCTCGCCGCCCTGCGCAGTACCGACCGGCGCCTGGCCGAAGACAAGCCGGTGACGCCGGCGTTCCTGTTCGCCGCCCTGCTGTGGCCCTGTGTGCAACGGGAATACGAAGCGCTGCTGGCCCAGGGCGTGCCGGAGCTGCCCGCCCTGCACCAGGCCGCGCAGGAAGTCGCCGACCGGCAGCAGGGCAGCGTCGCCATTCCCCGCCGCTTCGGCATTCCGATGCGCGAGATCTGGGAACTGCAAGTGCGCCTGCCCCGGCGCAGCGGGCGCCGCGCGCTCAACCTGCTGGAACACAAGCGCCTGCGCGCCGGCTACGACTTCCTGCTGTTGCGCGAGGAGGCCGGAGAGGACCTCGGTGGTCTCGGCGCCTGGTGGACGGAGTTCATGGAGGCCACCGAGGAGCACCGCGACGGCATGCTGCGCCTGTTGCAGTCGGGCGACAGGAAGCCGCGACGCCGGCGCCGGCGCAACTGACGCGCCATGCACACCCGCCCAACAGACACTGCCACCCCCCCGGCCGAGGTCTGCTACATCGGCCTCGGCAGCAACCTGAACAACCCGGAACACCAGCTCAGGCGAGCCCTCCTGGCCCTGGCAAGCCTGCCGGGAACGCGGCTGACCGCCAGTTCCCGGGCCTACCCGAATCCGGCGATCGGCCCCGGCAGGCAGCCCGACTATCTCAACCTGGTCGCCTGCCTGCACACCACCCTCGCCCCGTTGCCACTGCTGCATGCGCTGCAGGCCATCGAGCAGGCCCAGGGCAGGGTCAGGGAGCAACGCTGGGCGGCACGCAGCCTGGATCTCGACCTGCTACTGTATGGACAGCAAGTCATCGACAGCGCAGAGCTGACCCTGCCGCACCCCAGGATGCGCGAGCGCAGTTTCGTACTGGTGCCCCTCGGGGAGCTGGCGCCGGAGCTGGTTCTGCCCGACGGCACCCCCCTGACGAACCTGCTGCGACACTGCAAGCGCGGCAGCCTCGGTACTCCCCTGAACCTGAACCACGGAGCGCAACCGTGACCCAGCGTGAACCGGCACCCCCATCGTCCACCGGCGCCGAGCCCTCCTTCATTGCCGTGGAAGGCGCAATCGGAGTCGGCAAAACGACCCTCGCCCGGCGCCTGGCAGAGAGCTTTGGCCACCCCCTGCTACTGGAGCAGGCCGAGGCCAACCCCTTCCTCGAGCGCTTTTATCGCAATCCACAACAGGCCGCGCTGGCCACCCAGCTGTTCTTTCTCTTCCAGCGCAGCCAACAGCTCGAGGGCCTGCGCCAGGCCGATCTGTTCGAGACCCCGGGGCGGGTATCGGATTTCCTGATCGACAAGGATCGCCTGTTCGCCCGCGTCAACCTGGATGAGGACGAGTACGCCCTGTACGAGCGTGTCTACCAGCAGCTGACCATCGATGCCCCCAACCCCTCCCTGGTGATCTATCTGCAGGCACCAGTGGATGTGCTGCTGCAGCGTATCCAGGCACGGGGCCTGCCCCACGAAAAGGACATCGACCGCCGCTATCTCGAGCGTCTCAACGCGGCCTACAGCGAATTCTTCCTGTACTATGACGCCGCGCCACTGCTGATCGTGAATGCGGCCGAGATTGACTTCGCCAACAGTGACCGCGACTATCAGCATCTGGTCGACTATCTGCGCAATATCCGCGGCGGCCGCCACTACTTCAACCCGACCTTCCTCTAGCCAGCAGCAGTCATTGGTCGCTGGCCATTTCGATCGACGAGCCGGGAGTTGCATGAGCACCATCACCCTGAACAGCCTGCAGGCACGCAAGGCCGCGGCGGAGCCCTTCGCCGTACTGACCTGCTACGACGCCAGTTTCGCCCGCCTGCTCAGCACAGCGGGTATCGAGGCATTGCTGGTGGGGGACACCCTCGGCATGCTCCTGCAGGGGCACGACAGCACCCTGCCGGTCACGGTCGAGGACATGGCCTACCATGTGGCCTGCACCGCCCGCGGCAACCAGGGCGCCTTCATCATCGGCGACCTGCCCTTCGCCAGTTACAGCACCGTGGAGCAGGCCCTCGCCAGTTCCGCAGTCCTGATGCGCGCTGGCGCCCACTGCGTCAAGCTCGAGGGCGGCGCCTGGTTGCTGGACAGCATCCGCGCGCTCAGCCAGCAGGGCATCCCGGTGTGTTCCCACCTCGGGCTGACCCCGCAGTCGGTGAATGCCTTCGGCGGCTTCAAGGTGCAGGGGCGGCAGCCCGAGCAGGCGCGCCGCATCCTTGAGGATGCCCTGGCGGTGCAGGAGGCCGGGGCCAGCCTGCTGGTACTGGAGTGCGTGCCGCGCAGCCTGGCGGCGGAGATCACCCGCGCGCTGCGCATCCCGGTGATCGGCATCGGCGCGGGCCCCGACACCGATGGCCAGGTGCTGGTCTTGCAGGACATGCTCGGCATCACACCGAAACCGCCCCGGTTCGTCCGCAACTTCATGGAGGATGGGGGCAGCATCGAGACGGCGGTCCGCCGCTATCGCGAAGCGGTCATCGCGCGGCGTTTTCCGGAAGATGCGCACTGCTACCGCTGAATGCCGCACACTCCGGCCGCCCGCCGACAATTAACGTGCAAACCATTGATTTTTAATACTTTTTAAAAAATAACCAAGAATACACGAGCAAGTGCTTCTTTTTGTAACAAATCGGGGAATTTTTTGTTACCGACCCCATTGATCCACCCCGGGTGTTGCGGCATACTTCCCGGCCACCGGTGCACTGCACAGAAACTGTGCAGTGCCTGAGCATGGCCACAGGCCTGCCTCGACCGGTACGGTCCGGCCCGCCGAGTGCGGTGCCATATCACACGACCTACGTCTGACTTCGGCGTCAAGCACAGAGTGGGGATGACAGTGGTATGAAAACCCTGGTGAAAACCGCGGCTCTGCGCGCGGCACTCACGGTCGAACGGCGCGCCGGAAAGCGCATTGCCTTCGTGCCCACTATGGGCAATCTTCACGAGGGCCATCTGCAACTGGTGCGCCGTGCCCGGCGCAGCGCCGATGTCGTGGTGGTCAGCATCTTCGTCAACCCGCTGCAGTTCGGCCCCGGTGAGGATCTGGACAAGTACCCCCGCACCCTGGCCGCCGATCGCGAAAAGCTGTTTGGCGAGGGCGCGCAGTATCTGTTCCATCCCAGCGTCGACGAGATCTACCCCGAGGGTATGGCGAACCAGACCCTGGTCACCGTGCCCGAACTCTCGGACACACTGTGCGGCCAGAGCCGCCCCGGCCATTTCAGCGGTGTTACTACCGTGGTCGCCAAGCTGTTCCAGATGGTGCAGCCCGATGTCGCCATCTTCGGCCAGAAGGACTTCCAGCAGTTGACCATTATTCGCAAGATGGTCAATGACCTGTGCATGCCCATCGAGATCATCGGCGTTGAGACCGCCCGCGCCACCGACGGCCTGGCGCTGAGTTCGCGCAATGGCTACCTGAACCGCCGTGAGCGCGTGGTCGCACCACTGCTGCACCGGAC
The DNA here is from genome assembly GCA_050485745.1 of Gammaproteobacteria bacterium. Classification (GTDB taxonomy): domain Bacteria; phylum Pseudomonadota; class Gammaproteobacteria; order Pseudomonadales; family CAMLJR01; genus JBJHBY01. The sequence continues at coordinate 13,437 of JBJHBY010000026.1, forward strand.
CCTGCAGGAATGTCGCGAAGCCATCGCCTGTGGCTTTGACAATTACCGCGAGCTGGAGCGGCATGCGATGGAGACCCTGCGCCACGCCGGATTCAGCCCGGACTATGTCTCGATCCGGGACGCCCGCTCACTGGGCGATGTCACCCTCGACAGCGAGGCCGTGGTGGTTGCCGCGGCTGCCTATCTCGGCGGGACCCGCCTGATCGACAACGTCACCCTCAATCTCAACCCCAGCCAGGACTGGGGCATGCTCGCCGCGGTCTGATCCAGGACCCGAGCAGATACCCGATACCCCGGAGGACCGGTTTCGATGCACAGCACCATGCTCAAAGCCAAGCTGCACAAGGCCTGCGTTACCCACGCCGTGCTCAACTACGAGGGTTCCTGCGCGATCGACGGCCGCCTGCTGGACATGGCCGGCATCCGGGAGTACGAGCAGATCCAGATCTACAATGTCACCAACGGCGAGCGCTTTACCACTTACGCCATCCGGGGCGAGGACGGCTCCGGCATGATCTCGGTCAACGGTGCCGCGGCGCACAAGGCCGGTGTTGGCGACATCGTCATCATCTGCGCCTATGCCGCCTACAGCGAGGCGGAGCTGATCAACTTCAAGCCACGCCTGATCTACATGAACCCGGACAACAGTGTCAGCCACGCGGCCAACGCGATTCCCGTACAGGTCGCCTGAAGGGTCGCCTGACAGGTGACGCTGCCCATTGCTGCGTGCAGCACGGCATCTACTCCATCCGGACCATCCCGCAAAGCCCCTCCAGTGTTAAGCTGAAGGGGCTTTTTGCGTTCAGGCACTCATGTTCAGGTACACAACAAGGACTCGCCCATGCACCAGATTCAGGTCCATCCGGTTCCGGACGCCATCCGCGAGCAGGCCCACATCGATCGCGAGCGCTACCAGGCGCTGTACCGGGCCTCCATCGACGACCCCGAGACCTTCTGGGCGGAGCAGGCCCGGCAATTCCTGCAATGGGAGCAGCCCTGGCGGCAAGTGCGCCAGTTCGACTTCCACCGCGGCGAGGCGCGCTGGTTCGAAGGCGGGCGCCTCAATGTTGCGGTGAACTGCATCGACCGTCACCTGCCCCAGCGCGCCGACCAGGTTGCCTTGATCTGGGAGGGGGATGACCCGGCGGACGACGCCCGCATTACCTACCGCGAACTGTACGAGCAGGTCTGCAAGCTGGCCAACGCCCTGCGCGGCCACGGCGTCGGCAAGGGCGACCGGGTCTGTATCTACATGCCGATGATTCCCGAAGCTGCCTATGCCATGCTCGCCTGCGCACGCATCGGCGCGGTGCACTCGGTGGTGTTTGGCGGTTTCTCCCCGGAGGCGCTGAAGGATCGCATCCTCGACGCCGACTGCCGTGTCCTGATCACCGCCGATGAAGGCGTGCGTGGTGGCCGGAATGTGCCCCTCAAGACAAACGCGGACCGTGCCCTGCAGCAATGCCCGGACGTGCATTCCGTGTTTGTGGTAAAGCGTACCGGTGGCGACATCCAGTGGCAGGCGAACCGCGACCTCTGGTATCACGAGGCCGTCAACAGCGCAGCCGCCGAGTGCGTGCCGGAGAGCATGGACGCGGAGGATCCGCTGTTCATCCTGTACACCTCGGGCTCCACCGGCAAGCCCAAGGGCGTGCTGCACACCACCGGGGGCTATCTGCTGATGGCCGCCATGACCCACAAGTACACCTTTGACTACCGCGAGGGCGAGGTCTACTGGTGTACTGCCGACGTGGGCTGGATCACCGGCCATACCTACATCGTCTACGGGCCCCTGGCCAACGGCGCCACCAGCCTGATGTTCGAGGGCGTGCCCACCTGGCCCGATGCCTCGCGCTGCTGGCAGGTGGTCGACAAGCACAAGGTCAGTACTTTCTATACCGCGCCGACCGCTCTGCGCGCCCTGATGGGCCAGGGCAACCGCTTCATCAGCTGCACCTCCCGCGCCAGCCTGCGCCTTCTGGGAACCGTGGGTGAGCCGATCAACCCGGAGGTCTGGGAGTGGTATTACCAGGACGTGGGCGATTCGCGCTGCCCGGTGGTGGATACCTGGTGGCAGACGGAGACCGGGGCGCACATGATCACCCCGCTGCCGGGCGCCATCGACCTCAAGCCGGGCTCTGCCACCCTGCCCTTCTTCGGCGTGGAGCCGGCGCTGCTGGATGCCGAGGGCCGCGAGATCGAGGGGCCCGGCGAGGGCAACCTGGTGATCAAGGCCTCCTGGCCGAGCCAGATCCGCACCGTCTACGGTGACCACCAGCGCCTGATCGACACCTATTTCTCCACGTATCCCGGCTATTACTTCACCGGGGACGGCGCCCGTCGCGATGCCGATGGCTACTACTGGATCACCGGGCGGGTGGATGACGTGCTCAATGTCTCCGGCCACCGCCTGGGCACGGCGGAGATCGAGAGCGCTCTGGTGCTGCACGACGCCGTGGCCGAGGCGGCGGTGGTGGGCTACCCCCACGACATCAAGGGCCAGGGCATCTATGCCTATGTCACCCTGATGACCGGGGTTGAGCCCGACGAGGCATTGCGCAAGGCGCTGGTGGCCCTGTGTGCCAGCGAGATCGGCGCCATCGCCAAGCCGGAGCTGATCCAGTGGGCCCCGGGGCTGCCCAAGACCCGCTCCGGCAAGATCATGCGCCGCATCCTGCGCAAGATCGCCGCCAACGAGCTGGACAATCTGGGCGACACGTCGACCCTGGCCGACCCCTCGGTGGTGGATCAGTTGATCGAGGAGCGGCTGAACCGATAGTCGGATACTGCACAGCCCGACCTTCGGCAACGGCGTGGCTGATTGGATGGATGGATGGATGGATGGGTAGGCTGGGTTAGCGGCTCCGCCGCGTAACCCAGCGTTACCACCTTCATCGAATCCCGTACCGACGTGCGTTCCGGAGCTCCCCCATCATCAAATCCCGTACCGATGTGCGTTCCGGAACTCCCCCCATCATCGAATCCCGCACCGATGTGGGTTCCGGAGTGATCCCGGGGAGCTTCGTGGGAAACTCCCGGGAACGTCCAGTGTGGGCGGGGACGCCGGGTTACGCCGCGCAGCGGCTAACCCGGCCTACGGCACGGGACGGGCGCGGCGCGGCTCGCATCGTCCCGACCCTTCCATTACCATTAGCACATCGATAACAACGGGCGACGGCCACTGCGGGCCGGAGTGATCCCGGCCAGTACAGGGAGCAGCACCACGTGGATGTCATTCAGGTCATCGTCCTTGCCATCGTTCAGGGCCTGACCGAATTCCTCCCCATCTCCAGCGCCGCCCATCTGATCCTGGTCCCCCTGTTCACCCCCTGGGAAGACCAGGGCCTGGCCTTTGACGTCGCCCTGCACATCGGCAGCCTGGCGGCGGTGCTGGTCTACTTCCGCCGGGACCTGATCAACATGTGGTTTGCCTGGTGGCAGTCGCTGACCCGGCGCGAACTGACCCCGGACGGCCGCCTGGCCTGGGCAGTGATCCTCGGCACCATTCCGGTGGGCCTGGCCGGACTGGCATTCAAGGACGTGATCGAGAACGAGCTGCGCTCCCCCCTGGTCATGGCCTGGACCCTGATCGGCTTCGGCCTGCTGCTGGGCTACGCGGACTGGCGCCGGCGCGGCGAGCGCAGTGAACACCAGATGACCTGGAAGGACGTGCTGGCCATCGGCTGCGCCCAGGCCGTTGCGCTGATTCCCGGCACCTCTCGCTCCGGCATCACCATGACCGCCGCCCTGCTGATGGGCATGAGCCGCGAGGGTGCGGCGCGCTTTTCCTTCCTGCTGTCGATACCCGTGATCGTGCTGGCGGGAGGGCTCGGCGCCCTGGACCTGGTCAGCTCGGAGGAGACCGTGGACTGGAGCGCGATCGCGCTGGGTACCGTGGTCTCGGGCGTCAGTGCCTACCTGTGCATCCATTACTTCCTGGTCTTCATCCGCCGAATCGGCATGCAGCCCTTCGTCATCTACCGGGTGGCCCTGGGCATCCTGCTGCTGGTGCTGTTCACCTGAGCTGACGAAGGAAATTTCCACCCAGGACAGATCCACCCCCGGACAAACGTCGTACATGTTGTGTCGGATGTGCAGACAGCACCTCGACAACTCTCAGACGAACCCGGAGGTAGCCAATGGAAGTTCTCAAGTTTGGTGCGGACGATATCGAAAACTCTCTGTCCCGAATGAACGCGGCACAGCTGGACAAGGTTGCCTTTGGCGCCATTCAGCTCGACGAACACGGCAAGATCCTGCAATACAACGCTGCGGAGGGTGACATCACCGGGCGCAACCCGAAGGATGTAATCGGCAAGAACTTCTTCCGCGACGTCGCTCCCTGCACCAATCGCCCGGAGTTCTCCGGCCGCTTCCGTGAAGGCGTGAAGAACGGCAATCTCAACACCATGTTCGAATACGTGTTTGACTACAACATGCAGCCGACCAAGGTGAAGGTCCACATGAAGACCGCCATCAACGGCGACAGCTACTGGGTCTTCGTCAAGCGCATCTGATTCTGCGCACTCCAGCCCCAGCCCGACCACCCGCGCCGCCAGGCGCGGTACCCCCTGCCATGGCGGAGACGTATATGCCGCAACTCGAGCTGCGCAATGACGACCTGATCGCGGTGATCGCCGCCCTGGTCGCCGAAGAGCTGGCCAGCCAGCGCCACATCCCCGTGCACGACCTGCTGCCGGAGTCCTGGCGCAGCGATACCCTGATCCGGCGACCGGGCCAGGGGCAGGCTTCCGACATCCGGCCAGACACCCTGCAACTCGAAGCCAGCTCCCTGGAACTGGTGGCAGCGGCCACCCGCGTCAGCCTGTTCTTCCGGCTGCACACAATCGGTGTCGAGGACTACCTGCTGCGCCTGCCCAGCCTGGGCGAGTGGGCGGAACTGGTCATCGAGGCGCGCCTGCAGGGGGCGGAAGGTTTCTGCTTCAGCAGCTCAGGCAGTACCGGCGAACCACGCCCACACGAACACCCCGAGCACGCGCTGCACAACGAAGTCGCTGTGTTCGCCAACCTGATTCCCTCGCAATCGGGCGTGGCACTGCGCCGGGTGCTGGCACCCCCGTCCTGCCATCATATCTATGGCTTCCTGTTCAGTGTGCTGCTGCCGGCGCAGCTGGGGCTGCCGGTGCTGCGCGGCAGCGCGGCGCGGCGCGCCATCCAGGGCGACCTGCAGAGCGGTGATCTGATTGTCGGATTTCCGTTCTTCTGGCAACAGCTGCTGCGGTTCGGCCCGCGCTTTGCCCCGGGGGTGACCGGACTCACCTCGACAGCACCCTGCCCGACCGAAATCATCGGGCAGCTGCGAACCCGGGGCCTGGAGACCCTGATCGAGATTCATGGCTCCAGCGAGACCGGGGGCATCGGCTGGCGCAGTGAGCCCCGGCAACCGTTCACTCTGCTGCCGCGCTGGCAACCCTCGGACGCCGGCCTGATCGAGGTTGACAGTGGCCGCACCATCGACAGCCCCGACCACCTCGACTGGACCTCCCCACGGCAGTACCACCCGCGCGGTCGTGTCGATGGTGCGGTGCAGGTTGGCGGCGTCAACGTCTACCCGGCGCGGGTGGCGGCACAATTGCAGCAACTGGAGTGGATCGCGGATGCCGCGGTGCGCCCGATGACCGATGCCAACGGTACCCGGCTCAAGGCCTTTGTGGTTCCCGCGGCGGCACCGACCTGGACACGGCGGCAGGAGCGGTCCTGGGAGCAGGACCTGCGCGACTGGTGTGCGCAGCACCTCAGCGACCCTGAGCGCCCCGCCCACATCCGCTTCGGCCAGGCCCTGCCGGTGAGTCCGCTCGGCAAACACTGCGACTGGCCAACGGCAGCGCAGCCATCCGATTCCCTGACCGAGATGACGCCATGAACGCGATGATCCATCCTCCCGTGTACCTGCACCGGGATGAACCGCTCACTGCAGCTGCCCTGGAATCCATTGCCCGCGGTGCCGGGCTGCAGCTGGCGCCGGAGCACTGGGATGCCGTGGCACGCTGCCGCGCATTCGTCGAGGTGCAGATCAACGAACGGCGCCGTATTTATGGCGTCACCACCGGCTACGGCCCGCTGGCCCACACCTTTGTTGACCCGGCGGCATCGGCGCGCCTGCAGCAGGGACTGGTCAACCACCTGAGCGCAGGTGTCGGTGCGTTGCTGGAGCGGGCCAGCGTGAGAGCCATCATGGCGGCACGCGCCGCGATGCTGGCGCGCGGCCACTCCGGGGTACGTGTGGAAACCCTGCAGCTGCTGCTGGACTGTCTCGCAGCCGACCTCGTGCCCCAGGTGCCGGCAATCGGCACCGTCGGCGCCAGTGGCGACCTGACGCCCCTGGCGCACATCACCGGTGCCCTGATGGGTCAGGGTCAGGTGTGGTTGCGGGGCGAAGCGATGCCCGCCGCCGAAGCCCTGGCCAGGACCGGGCTGACGGCCCTGGAGCCCGCGGGCAAGGACGCCCTGGCACTGGTCAATGGCACCTCGGCGATGACCGCCATCGCCGCCCTGAACCAGTGCCGGGCGCGACGCGCACTGGAGCTGTCCGCTTTCCTCACTGTGCTGTACGGGGAGTTGCTGGACGCGCGACTGGAAGCCCTGCAACCCGGGCTTGCCGAGCTGCGCCCGCACCCCGGCCAGCTCTGGGCACAACGCAGCCTGCTGGCACTGGCTGCTCCCAGCCGCCGTTTGCAGGCGGTGGAGCAGCCACCGCCGCGCCTGCCGGACGCAGTGCCCGGCAATGGCACCCTGCAACAGCAGCCCATGCCCCAGGATGCCTACACCTTTCGCTGCGCACCGCAGCACCTCGGCGCGGTCTTCGACACCCTGGCTTTCCACGGTGAGGTGGTGGCGCAGGAACTGCACGCCGTGACCGACAACCCCGTGTTCCTGCCGGAGCGCGGCGAGGTGCTGCACGGTGGCAACTTCTTCGGCCAGCACATCGCCCTGGCCGCCGATGCATTGAACAATGCCCTGCTGACCCTGGCCATTCACAGCGAGCGCCGCATCGCCCGTATCACCGACCCGCTGCTCAACAACGGCCTGCCCGCGTTCCTGCGCGGACGCGAGGATGGCCTGAACAGCGGCTTCATGGGGGCCCAGGTCAGCGCCACGGCCCTGGTCGCCGAGATGCGCGCCCACGCCCACCCGGCCAGCATCCAGTCCATTGCCACCAACGCCAACAACCAGGATGTGGTCACCCTCGGCACCCTCGCCGCGCGGCGCTGTGGCGAAACCCTGGAGCACCTGTCGGCGCTGCTCGCCATCGAGAGCCTGATTCTGGTACAGGGCATGGAGCTGGCGGGCGATGATGGCTTTGCCCCGGCCAGCAGGGACTTTGCCGGGCTGGTACGCTCCCGCGCCGCGGCACTGGATGAAGACCGCCCCCTGAGCGGGGACATCCAGACCATTCAGCAACTGCTCGACTCCCCCGCGCTGCTCGACCCGCTGCTGCGCCGGTATCTGCCGCGCTGAGGCGTCACGCAAAAGACAGCACAGCGGCTATACTCGCCCGAACCCGACACAGGCGAGGGCCCATGCAAACGCCAAACCCCGAGCCGGGCGCCACGCGCCCGCCACACCCCGGCTTCGCCGAGGCCTTTCGCTACTGGCTGAAACTCGGCTTCATCAGTTTTGGCGGGCCAGCCGGCCAGATCGCCATGATGCACCAGGAAATCGTCGAGCGGCGCCGCTGGGTGTCGGAGCGACGCTTTCTGCACGCCCTGAACTACTGCATGCTGCTGCCCGGGCCGGAGGCACAGCAACTGGCCATCTACATCGGCTGGCTGCTGCACCGCACCTGGGGCGGCATCGTCGCCGGCGCACTGTTCGTACTGCCGTCGCTGTTCATCCTCGCGGGGCTGGCCTGGGTCTATCTGCGCTGGGGTGATGTCGCCTGGGTGCAGGCGGTGTTCGACGGCATCAAGCCGGCGGTGGTCGCCATCGTGGTGTTCGCCGCCTGGCGCATCGGCAGCCGCGTGCTGCGCAACCCGGTGCTCTGGGGCATGGCGATCGCGGCGTTCATCGGCATCTTCGTGCTGCGCCTGCCGTTTCCGCTGATAGTGATCGGGGCCGGCACGGTCGGCGCCCTGGGTGGCTGGCTGGCGCCGCGATATTTCCAGCCCGGCGGCGGGCACGGTGACAGTGCCGCGGCGGACAGCCCCGCGGTGATCGATGACAACGCGGAGCCCGCTCCCCATATGCGCTGGCACCCTCGCCACCTGCTGCGGGTACTGGTCATCGGCCTGCTGCTCTGGGCGGGTGCGCTGTGGCTGCTGGAAGACCCGACACTGCAGGCCCTAGGCAGCTTTTTCACCAAGGCCGCGCTGCTCACTTTCGGCGGCGCCTATGCGGTGCTGCCGTATGTGTACCAG
>JBJHBY010000027.1:0-21811 GCA_050485745.1 Gammaproteobacteria bacterium
AGCCTGGCCATGGACGGCCGTTGTTGCGTGTCGGCTCCACCGCTCCGGCTGTCCGCCCTGCTCACAAGTCCCAGCAGCCAGACAACAACAGGAGAAGCGACGATGAGTCAGGACATCCTGCGCATGAGCGCCAGCGAGCTGCTGGCGGCCTACCGCAACCGCAGCCTGTCGCCGGTGGAGGCGACGCAGGCGATGCTGGACCAGATCGAGCGCGTGGACCCGGCGGTCAACGCCTGGTGTCTGGTCGACCCGGACACCAGCCTGGCCTGGGCCCGGTCCGCCGAACAGCGCTACCAGGAGCAGCGCGCCATGGGGCTGCTGGACGGCGTGCCGGTGGCGATCAAGGACGTGTTCCTGACCCCGATGTGGCCCACCCTGAAGGGCTCCCGCACCACCGTCGCCCACACCACCCTGAACAAGCGCACCCCGGCCGTTGCCGCCCTGGAACGCCACGGCTATGTGCCCCTGGGCAAGACCACCACACCGGAGTTCGGCTGGAAGGGCGTGACCGACAGCCCCCTGCACGGCGCCACCAACAACCCCTGGAACCCGGCACTCACCGCTGGAGGGTCCAGCGGTGGCAGCGGTGCCTCGGTGGCCCTGGGCATGGGTCCACTGGCCCTGGGCACCGACGCCGGGGGCTCGATCCGCATCCCCGCCGCCTTCTGCGGTATCGTCGGCCTCAAGCCGACCCAGGGCGAGGTGCCGCACTGGCCGCCACCGCCCTACGGCACCCTGGCACACGCCGGCCCGATGACCTGGACGGTGGCGGACTGCGCACTGATGATGAACGTGCTGACCGAGGCCGACCCCCGGGATGCACAGGCGGCGCCGCGCCGCCACATCGACTACCTGGCGGCACTGGACGGGGGCATCGAGGGCCTGCGCATCGCCTTCAGCCCCACCCTGGGCTACGTCGATGTCGACCCGGAGGTGGCCAGGGCCGTGGCCGCCGCGGTCGATGTATTGCGCGACCTGGGTGCCGAGGTGATCGAGGCGGACCCCGGCTTTGCCGACCCGCTGGGTTATTTCGGCCACCTGTTCTACAGCGGCGTCGCCAACGCCCTGCGCGACCTGACCCCGAAGCAGCGCGAACTGCTCGACCCCGCCCTGCGCGATGTCGCGGACAAGGCCGCGCGCCTCTCTGCCCAGGACTACCTCGGCGCCGTCGGCCAGCGCCTCGCCCTGGGCGAGAAGATGAGCCTGTTCCACCAGCGCTACGACCTGCTGGTGACACCGACGCTGCCGATCACCGCCTTCCGCAGCGGCCGCGAAGTGCCGGAGGACTGGCCCCACACCCGCTGGCCCACCTGGACCCCGTTCACCTACCCCTTCAACCTCACCGGGCAGCCGGCGCTGTCGGTACCCTGTGGCTTTTCCGGCGACGGCCTGCCCATTGGCCTGCAGATCGTCGGCGACCGCTTCAACGACGCCCTGGTGCTGCGCGCCGGCCACGCCTATCAGCGCGCCGCGCCCCTGCTGGAGCAACGCCCGGCGCTGTTCGACGCCGCCCACTAAGTATTAACCCGGCGATGAATATTGCCGGGTTCATGCGGCACAGGGAGGTGCCAGGTTAATTGACCCGGTCGACTGCAAGGAGGAGCCCATGCCCGACATCACCGACCAGGAGTTCTACGAGTCCGAGGACCCGATCTGGAACCCGGCACTGCTGGCAATACCGGTGCCCGGCATCCGCAAGATGGTCAACCTCGCCGCGACCATGGATGACGTCATCCACCTGTCCATCGGCCAGCCGGACCTGCCCGCACCGCGGCATGTGATCGACGCCGCCACCGCCGCCCTGCAGGCCGGACAGACCGGCTACACCATGGACGCCGGCCTGCCGGAACTACTGGAGGCCCTGGCCCAGTACTATGGTGAGCGCTGCGAGCGCAGCCTGACGCCAGAGAACGTGATCATCACCACCGGCGCCACCGAAGCCATCTACCTGGCGCTGACCGCGATCTCCGCTCCCGGGCGGGAATTCATCGTACCCGACCCCTGCTTCCAGCTGTACGCGCCGCTGATCCGCATCAACGGCGGCAGCGTGCGCTACGTCGCCACCCACCCCGAGGACAACCACCAGCTCGACCCGCAGGCGGTGATCGACGCCATCGGCCCCAACACCCACGCCATCGTGCTGAACTCGCCGAGCAACCCCAGCGGCGCGCTGTACCCGCCGGAAACCATCGAGGCCATCGTGCGCGAGGCCGCGTACCGCGGCATCTATGTCATCAGCGACGAGGTCTACGACCACCTGTATTACGACCGCAGGGATTACCCCAGCGTGCTGTCCCTGTGCAGCGACCTCGACAACGTCATGGTGATCAGCAGCTTCTCGAAGACCTACAGTATGGCGGGGCTGCGCATCGGCTGGCTGATCGGCAGCCAGGGGGCGATCAAGAAACTGCGCCGCTACCACATCTTCACCACCACGGTGGCCAACACTCCCTGCCAGTGGGCCGGGGTAGCGGCGGTGCGCGGCGGCAATGAGTTCATCGAGTCGATGACCGCCGAGTACCGCCGCCGCCGCGACCGCCTGGTGCAACTGGTCGAGCAGACCCCGCACCTGACCGGCTATGTACCCCAGGGGGCGTTCTATATGTTCCCGTCCCTGCCGGATGGCATCGACGGCAGCAACGTGGCCCTGCGCATGCTCAAGGAAATCGGTGTCTGCACCATCGGCGGCGACAGCTTCAGCGACCACCACCGCAACGCCCTGCGCATCAGCTACTCGACCTCGCTGGAGCAAATCGAGCGCGCCTTCGAGCGCATTATTCCGTGGATGGAGAGGCAGTCGTTTGGGTAGGCGGGGTTCGAACGGGTGACGCCAAGGCGAGTACCACGGGCTGGTGGTACGGAGGCCGGCCCCTGATCCGGTGTCGCCCGGCGCGAGGCGCCGGGCGATTCCCTGCGATGCTCGCGCCCCGGCCTGGCTGCGGAACTCGACCAGAATTGCTGCGCAATTCTTGGGACTCGCACAGTCCTCGCGCGAAACGCTACGCGTTCCACGGCGCGGGGCGCTGCGCTTCTCGGCACCAGCTCTGATGGGACCGGCCTCCGCACCACCAGCCCTCACTCCAGACGTCCGACAAATTCTGTGCTACCCAAGCCAGACTTTTTCTTGCGTCTTGCGTCTTGCGTCTTGCGTCTTGCGTCTTGCGTCTCGCGTCTTGCTGTTTGCGTCCCGCGCCCACCCCTTCAACCAGACTCCGATAGCGAAGCCTCACTCCCCTCCCGCCGCTCGGCGATGTAGCTGTAGATCACCGGCAACACGAACAGCGTGAACAGGGTGCCGATGGTCATGCCGGTGGCGATGACCAGGCCCATGTGGTTGCGGCTGACCGCGCCCGGGCCGGTGGCAAAGATCAGCGGCAGCACCGCCATCACGATCGCCGCCGTGGTCATCAGGATCGGGCGCAGGCGGATGGCGGAGGCCTCGATCAGTGCTTCCTCGAAGGCCACGCCGCGCTCCTGCAGGCGCCGGGCAAAGTCGACGATGAGGATGCCGTGCTTGCTGATCAAGCCGATCAGGGTGATCAGGCCCACCTGGCTGAACAGGCTCAGGGTGGCGAAGTCCAGCACCAGGAAGATCAGCGCCCCGCAGATCGACATCGGCACCGTCACCAGCACTACGATCGGGTCGCGCAGGCTCTCGTACTGCGCCACCAGGAACAGGTAGATGGTCAGGATCGCCAGCAGGAAGGCGATGAACAGGGTGTTGCCCTCGCTGAGGAAGGTTCGCGACTGGCCGTCGTGGTCGTAGCTGTAGCCCTGGGGCAGCAGCGCGTCCGCCCGCGCATGCAGGAAGTCCAGGGCCTGCTGCATGGAGACCCCCGGCGCCAGCACCATGGACAGGGTGGCGGAGTTGAGGCCGCCGAACTGGCTCAGGGATACCGGCCGCGCCTCCAGCCGCGTGCTCACCACCGCGGACAGCGGGATCGCCTCGCCGCCCTTGCCACGCACGTAGTAGCGCTCCAGCCAGGAGCGGTCAAAGCGCTGCTCGCTCACCGCCCGCGGAATCACCTTGTAGCTTTCACCGGCAATGGCGAAGCGGTTGATGTGGCCATCCCCGAGCATGGCGGAGAGCGTGGTGCCGACGTCCGCCATGCTGATGCCCAGCTCGCCGGCCTTGTCGCGATGGATGTCCACCACCACCTCGGGCTGCTCGATGGTCAGGTTGCTGGCGGCGAACAGGAACAGGCCGCTGGCCCGCGCCTCGGCCAGCACGCGGTTGGCCACCTCCATCAGCGCCGGGTAGTCGTCGGTGGTCTTGATCACGAACTGGATGGGCGGCATGCTGCCCCCCGGCCCGGGGGAAAGGTCGAAGATGAACACGCTGGAGAGGAAGCCCGGCAGGCTGTTCAGGCGCTGCTGCAGCTCCGGCCGCAGGTCCATGATGGTGCGCTCGCGATCATCCCAGGAGGTCATGCGGATGGCCGCCACCGAGGAGCCGTCGTCCATGGTCATCTCGAAGCGCACGGTGCCATAGGTTTCAGGGAACTCCCACAACACGCCCTCGATCAACTCCGAGTATTCGGTTACGTACTCGCTGTTCATCTGTCGCGGGTGGGAATAGGCCACGTGCAGATAGCCGATGTCTTCCAGTGGCACCAGCTCCTGGTCGGTGAGGTGCAGCAGTGCCGGGATCGAGGCGGTCACCGCCAGCGCCATCATCAGCCACACGCCGCGCTGGCGCAGCACCACGCGCAGGCTCGCCGCGTAGCGCCGGCGCAGGGCGTCGAAGCGGCTGTCCAGCCAGTGGGCGATGGAGTGGCTGGCATCGCGCTTGAGGATGCGCGAGGACAACATCGGTGACAGGGTCAGCGCCACGATGCCCGAGATCACCACCGAGCCGGCCAGGGTGAACACGAACTCGCGGATCAGGTCGCCGGTGAGGCCGGCGATGAAACCCACCGGCAGGTACACCGCCACCAGGGTCAGGCTCATCGCGATCACCGGCGAGGCCACCTCCCTGGCGCCGGTGATGGCCGCCTGCATCGGCGCCAGCCCCTCCTCGATGTAGCGGTGGATGTTCTCCACCACCACGATGGTGTCGTCCACCACCAGGCCGATGGCAATGACCAGGGCCAGCAGGGTGAACATGTTGAGGCTGTAGCCCAGCATCCACATCAGCAGGAAGGTGCCAACCAGCGACAGCGGGATGCTGATCAGCATGATCATCACCGAGCGCGGGTTGCCGAAGAACAGCAATGTGATAAAGGCGACGATGGCCAGCGCCTCGAACAGAGTCCGGGTCACCTCGGACAGCGCGCGCTCCACGAACTCGCCGAGGTCGTAGTCCACCTCCAGCTTCATCGACGCCGGGATCTGCCGCTGCATGTCCGCCACCGCCCGGTGCACGGCGCGGCTCAGCACCAGCGGGTTGGAGGTCGGCGCCATGTCCACGCCGATGGCCAGGGCCGGGTCACCATGCCAGAAGGTGCGCGCGCGCAGCGGCTCCGAGGCCAGCTCCACCGAAGCGACATCGCGCAGGCGCACCACCGCGCCGTCCTCCTGGCGGATCACAATCGCACCAAAGTCGCCGGGGTTGCTGATGTCAGTGAGCGCCCGCACCGGCTGCACCACCCAGCCGCCCTCGACCTCACCCGCCTCGCTGATGAAGTTGTTGGCGCGAATCGCGGCATCGATATCGCTGGCCATGACGTCGAAGGCCGCCATGCGCACGGGGTCCAGCCACAGGCGCATGGCGAAGGGCCTCTCCCCCACCACGTCCAGCCCCGCGGCACCCTCCACGGTAATCAGGTTGGGGCGCACCACCCGGTAGAAGTACTCGGTGAGCTGCTCCGGGCTCATCGTCGGGTCGCTCATGAACACCCAGAGGGGTGCGATAGTGCCGCCGGTCTTGGCGATCGCCGGTTCCTCGGCATTGGCCGGCAGCTGGCTGCGCACGCTGGCGACGCGGCTGACCACCTCGGTCATCACCGCATCGACCTGGTGTCCCTGGGCGATGAACAGGGTAATCAGGGACATGCCATCACGGGTGTTGGAGCTGAAGTAGTCGATGCCCTCGGCACCCAGCACGGCGCGCTGCAGGGGGCCGGTGACGAAGCCCTGCACCACGTCGGCGGAGGCACCGGGGTACACCGTGCGGATGGTGACCTGGGCCACATCCACCCGCGGGTAGGGGCGCAGGTCGAGGTAGGTAAAGGCGACGATACCGAACAGAAGGATCAGGCAGTTCAGCACCCAGGCCAGCAGGGGGCGCCGGATGAAGGTATCGGTAAAGCGCATCAATCCCGCTCCGCCGCCAGGTCCAGCGCATCGAGGTTCTCGATCGCCACCGGGACGCCGTCCATCAGCCGGTTCTGGCTGTCACGGGCGACCAGCTGGCCTGGCTGCAGGCCGCTCACCGCGACGCGCCCGTCCTGCACCATGCCACTTTGCACGCGCACACTGCGCGAGCGCCAGACACCTTCTTCGTCGGTTTCGAGCAGGTGCACGGTCTCGCCCCAGGGGCTGAAGGCCACGGCCTCCCAGGGCACCGTCACCACCGGCTCGCCCTGTTCCAGCACCAGGCTGATGTCGGCAAACATGCCCGGCAGCAACAGGCCCTCGGGGTTGTCCACCTCGGCCTGCACCAGCACATTGCGGGTGGTGGCCTGGACCCTGACATTGATGGTGGAGACCGTGCCACTGAAGCGCCGCTCGGGATAACTGGGGACGCTGAACTCCACCGTCTGCCCGACCTTCAGACGCGCCAGTTCGTTCTCCGGCACGTTGAACTCCAGGTAAAGCGTACCCAGGGCCTGCAGGGTGACGATCTCGTCGCCGCGGGACAGATAATGCCCCTCCGCCAGGCGGTGGATGCCGACGCGGCCCTCGAAGGGCGCGCGGATGGTCTTCTTGCGGATGATGGCCTCGGTCTGCTCCACCAGAGCCTGGGCATCCTCGTAGGCACTGCGGCTGAGGTCGAAGGCGTCCTCGGCGATCAGGTTGCGGCCAAACAGGGTGCGGTCGCGCTCGAAGTCGCGCCGGGCCTTGTCGAGGTTGACCCGTGCACTGCGCAGGGTGGCCCGCTCCACCGCGTCGTCGATCTGCAGCAGCAACTCACCCGTCTCCACGGCCTGGCCGGAACGCATGTGCAGCTCCCGCACCACGCCATCGACCTCACTGCGGATCTCGATGCCGCGGCGCGCGCGCAGGCTGCCGATGGCGGCAAGGCGCGGCTGCCATTGTTCGGCCTCGACCCGGGCGGCGTTGAGATGAGCCGGCGGCAAGCCCAGCCGGGCATGGAAATCGCGCAGCTCCGCCTGCTTGTACAATTTGAAGCCGATGACGCCACCCAGCCCGATGAGCAGGGCTGCAGCCATCAGTAAATAGCGCTTGACCATTAAAAAAATATGCCCCCTTGGCACAACGACGGATTCCGTCCCGGATCTGTGGCGGGTTTTTCAGGGCGCTATGGTAGCGACTGCAGGGGGTTCTGGCCATGCGCGGCAGGGCCCAATCGGCCGGGATACCCGCAGCTGCGCCGCCGTGGTTTGACAGCGCAACCGGCGGGCACGACTCAGCCCGAAGAGTCGCTATCCAGGCCAAGCTCCCGGCGCATGAACTGGCGAATGGCTGGCGCCGTCCAGTTATCGTGGTCCTCCCCGTAGGCGGTGATGCCATCAAAGGTCCATTCGGTCAGGCAGTTCACCGTGTACAGGTTCGGGTTGATCGGAAAGGCCAGGTGATTGAGGCAGCGGCCTTCCGCCCGCAGCTTGCGCCCGAGCTCATCCACGCCCTCGATGCGCACCCGCAGGGGAAACCCGGTCGAGCGATCGCGCTCCACCACCTCGCGCGTGGCACTGGCCAGCTTCGCCCATTTGCCATCGCGGATCAGGTAGCCATGAATGGACTGGCAGCCATTGCCGAAATCCATGGTGATGGTGTGAAAGGCATCGCGCTCCGAGGCCGTGGCATAGCTGTAGCCGCCACGAGCAGCCGGTGAACCGCCAAGGCCCGGCCCGAACTGGGAACGCGGCCCCCAGGAGCGGTCGCGAAAGCCGTACGAATCCACCTTGATGTGCTCGCCGTGCAGCACGATGCTGCCCTGGTAGCGCCCGGGCTGGTCCAGGTGCGAGTGGCCGAGGTAGTGCGGCGGCGCGACCGCGGTAAAGGTGAGCTCGACATGCAGCTCGTCACCGTCCGGGTCGTCATAGCTCAGCGCATAGCGTTGCTGCGGTTCCAGGCAGCGATAGCGGATGCCGTTGGGCAGGCTGATGTCTGACAGCGGCTGGTCGGGAATGGGCAGGTGCCAGAAATTCTTGGCGTAGAGGCAATTCCACGGCTGATCACCGCGGTCGTCCCAGAAGTAGGCCCCTGCGGCCAGCACCCCCTGGTTGGGCTGGAAGAACGGGTAGAGCTGTCCGGACAGGCGCCGCTCCGGTACCGTGAAGGTGAACCAGCAGGTCTCGCTCCAGTAGGGGTCGTCACTGGTGGGCGGGTGAAACTCGTCGTCGGGGTGGGTCTCACGCATGAGAATCTCCTCGTTCTGTTTCAATCGCTGGGGAGGCATGCGGTCTGGAGGCCGCCTCGCCACCTTGCGCAGCAATCAGCCCACCTCGGCCAGTAATTCGGCCAGACACGCGGCGGCGGGGTTCTCCAGCCAGATGGTCTGCCCGGGCGGCAGGTCCCCCCGCGCCACCAGGCGATTCATGACGCGCACCACAATGGCCGCGTAGCGGGCCGCCGCGAACACCTCGTGAAACACCAGGTCGTTGACGCCGCGGCCGGAAAAAGCCTCATACATGGCGCGCTGTTCCTCCCGGGTAGGGTCTCCGGGCAGGCGCTGGCCGTCGGGGTGCATGGTGCGGTCGAACATCAGCCACCAGCCCAGATCCTGCTCCGGAGCGCCGATGGAGGCCGCCTCGAAGTCGGTCACGCAGGCGACCTCGAAATCGCGCCAGATGATATTGCCCGGTCGGGGATCGCCCCAGCAGAAACCCACCTCCCGATCCCGCGGCAGGTTGGCGTGCAACCAGGCAAAGGCCCGCTCCAGGTCGGGATGATGGCGCTCACCCAGCTCACGCCGGGCGTAGTCTTCCCACAGGCGCAGCTGGCAAGCGGTTCCCGGTGTTTCCCCCGGTGCCACCAGCCACTCCAGCCCGGCGCCGCGCCAATCCATGCGGTGCAGGGCGGCCAGTGCGCGCAGGCCGTTTTCGATCATCTGCCGGCGCTGCCCGGGGTCGGCTTCGGCGAAGAACCCCGCGGCGGTATAGGGCGGATCCTCCGTGGCGACGTCGCCCTCGACAAAGGCCATCACGAAGAACGGCGCCCCCAGCACCGAGGCGTCGCTTTCATAGCCCAGCAGCGATGCCACCGGCACGCAGCCCGACGCCGCCACCGCGCGCATCACCCGGAACTGGATATCCACCTCGACATCGAGGCCGGGAGCCTGCTGCGGATAGACGGCGGGCTCGGGCACCTCCCGGCGCAACACCAGGCGCCGGGGCTGAGATTCTCCCCCGCGCTCGATGTCGGCTTCAAACATCAGCGTCTCGGCGGAAAAGCCGCTTTTGGGCCTGCGCAACTCACCCACCCGAACCCGCTGGATCTCCGGGTCACGCTGCCGCAGCCAGCGCTCCAGCGCCGCGCGGGTATCGTCATCCTGTGCCATGCCTTCGCATCCCCCAAACCCGATCAGCGGCAGCATTGCCGAATCATGCCGCCGCTGACAAGGAGCATGGAGAAACCTTAATAAGCAGGTCCGGGGAAAGCGCACTGTTGCCGCGTGAACGGAGCCATGCGGGCTCCGCCCACACGGCCTCAGCGGGGCGGCGTCTGCCGGTAGCGGGACCAGCGGAACGGCACGGCCATCTGCGCCAGAAAGCCCCTGGGGAAATGCTCCATGCCGTCGATACCAATCTGCTCCGGCCCCTGCGGCCCGGGGAAGAAACGGGTGCGGAATACGATATCCCAGATGATCAGGGTCAGGCCGTAGTTGTTGTTGGCTTCCTCAATGCGCCGCGAGTGGTGCCAGCGGTGCAGCTCCGCCATGCTGAACACCCAGTTCAGCGGCCCCAGGCGCACGTCGATATTGGCGTGCTGGAACAGGCCGTGCACCGATTGCAGCACGAAGTACAGGGTCATGCACTCCAGCGGCACTCCCAGCACGATGGCAATGGGTAGCGAGGCCAGGGTGGTGAGGGCGGCACCGACGGGATGGTCACGGCCGGCGTTGAACCAGTACAGACGCCCCGGGCTGTGGTGGACTGCATGGAAGCGCCACAGGGCATCCCACTCATGGCTGGCGCGGTGGATCCAGTAGCAGCCAAACTCGATCAGCACCGCCGCCAGGGCGAGCTGGCCGAGCAGTGGCCAGTGGCTGGGCCACAAGCTGCTGCCCCAACTGGCGCTTGCCCAGGCCGCCAACGGCAGCAGCAGCATCACCAGCAGAACCTTGACCAGCTCGATGGTGGCGTAGCTGGAGAACAGGTTGTGAAACAGGTCGGTGAGGATGTCCCCCTGGCTGTGGTTCCAGTCCCGCCGGAAGGGCAGCCAGCGCTCGGCCAGGGCGATGATGATCCAGGTCACCATGGATACGGCGCCCAGCACCAGCGGCGGTTCCAGCCCGGCGCCGAAGGCCCACAGGCTCACGGCCAGGGCGGTACCCAGCACGAGCGGAAAGATCAACCGTTTGGCCAGCCAGCGCACGGGGTCATCCCGGTGCGGCTGCGTTGTGGACAGCGCTTGCATGACGTCCTCCTTTAGAGCATTTTCAGCTAGCATAAAAACCCTGGAGGCTTCGCACCACTCCGGTTCGAGAGGGCAAGAATGCACATAATCCATTGATTAAAATAAGAATTTAATCCCGCATCACGCGCAGCTCGGGTTTTCCATGACACCAGCCAAGGCACCACCACCACCCCGCCGCCGGCCGCGCCAGTCGCGCTCCCGGGAGCTGGTGCGCGCCATCCGCGAGGCCGGTCTGCTGATTCTGGAAGAGGAAGGGGCCGAGGCTCTGACCACCAACCGCATTGCCGAGCGGGCCGGCGTCGGCATCGGCTCCCTGTATCGCTATTACCCGGACAAGCAGGCGATTCTCGCCGACATCTTCGACGAGAAACTGCAGGCCATCGATGCGCTGTATCGCCAGACCCTGGCGGAGCGGGACCTGGAGGCGCTGCCGCTGCGTGAGCAGATCCGGCACATGATCGAAACGCCGGTGCAGCTCTCGCTGGAGCTGCTGCGGTTGCACGCGACGTTCTTCCAGCACCACCACCCTGCCTTTGAGATCAGTTACCGGCGCAGCCCCGATGGTGAGCACAGTTGGGCGGAGTGGGCGGAGCAGTGGTGGCAGCGGGTGCTGGAGCAGCGCCGGGCTGAGTTGCGCGTGTGCGACCCGGCACTGGCGGCACGCACGGTGCTGCTGGCCAGTCGCGGTGCCATCGACGCCGCCATCGAGCGTCAGCCCGCCCTGCTGGAAGACCCGGCCTTTAGCGATGCCCTGGTGGAGATGGCCTGTCGCTATCTGCTGCCCTGATGCGGCGGCGCGACCCGCAGCACTGCCAGGGACCCCGCTTCAGCCATAGGCACAAGCCGCACTCGTGCACGGGGCCCGTTTCGGGTATGCTGCGCCGCTGCCACGATCAGGCCGGAGCGGCGACTCGCTGTTTCCCCGTCCCCGCCGCCGGTCATTCATCCGTTGCCCCGGGCTGCGCGCCGCGCCAGCGACGCCGCCGTACCCACGCGGGCAATCTCAGAGTTTCCTTCATGTCTTTCGATACCCTCGGTTTATCCGAATCCCTGCTGCGCGCCGTGCGTGAACAGGGCTATGACACTCCCTCGCCGATCCAGGCGAAAGCCATCCCCGCCGTGCTCGGTGGCCGCGATCTGCTCGCCGCCGCCCAGACCGGCACCGGCAAGACCGCAGGCTTCACCCTGCCCATCCTGCAGCGGCTCAGCGAACAGCCGCGCAGTGGTCGCGGCCGCCCGGTGCGCGCCCTGATACTGACCCCCACCCGCGAACTCGCCGCCCAGGTCGGCGAGAGCGTGGCCGAATACGGCCGTCACCTGGACCTGCGCTCGACGGTGGTCTTCGGCGGGGTCAAGATCAACCCGCAGATCGCGCGCCTGCGCGACGGCGTCGACATCCTCGTGGCGACCCCCGGCCGCCTGCTCGACCTGCAGGGCCAGGGCGCCCTGCCTTTGGACAAGGTCGAGATCCTGGTACTGGACGAAGCCGACCGCATGCTCGACATGGGCTTTATCCACGACATCCGCCGGGTGCTGCGGCTGCTACCGGCAAAACGCCAGAATCTGCTGTTCTCCGCCACCTTTTCCCAGGAAATCCGCAGCCTCGCCAAGGGCCTGCTGAACGACCCGCAGGAAATCGACGTAGCCCCGCGCAACACCACCGCGGAGCGGGTCGAGCAGTGGGTACATCCGGTGGACAAGAGCAACAAGCCGGCGCTGCTCAGCCACCTGATCCGCCAGGGCAGCTGGGAGCAGGTACTGATCTTTACCCGCACCAAGCATGGCGCCAACCGCCTGGCACAGAAACTGGAGCGCGACGGCATCACCGCCGCGGCGATTCATGGCAACAAGAGCCAGAATGCCCGCACCAAGGCGCTGGCGGACTTCAAGGCCGGCGGGATCCGCGCCCTGGTGGCCACCGACATCGCCGCACGCGGTCTGGATATCGAGCAACTGCCGCAGGTGGTGAACTTTGAGCTGCCCAACGTGGCAGAAGATTACGTGCACCGCATCGGCCGCACCGGTCGCGCCGGGGCCAGCGGGCGCGCGGTATCACTGGTCAGCGCCGATGAGCGTGGCCTGCTGAAAGGCATCGAGCGGCTGGTGAAGCAGTCCCTGCGCGCGGAGATCGTCGCCGGCTTCGAGCCCGGCACAGCCCCGGCCAACGCGGCGGATGACGATGACGAGCGCCCGCCGCGGCCACCCCGTCGCAACACCAGCCCCCGGGGCCAGGGTCGCGGCAATCCGGGGGGTGGCAGCACCAGCCGTGGCAACCCGGGCCGCGGCAATACCGCGGGGCAGCCCGCCAACCGCCACCCCGGTGACCCGCAGCGCCGGCGCCGGTCCGGCGGCAATGGCAATCGGTAGTTTGTAAAGCGCGGAAGACGCAGGGTGGAGTGCCTCCAGAAAAGGGAGATGGGTGGTAGGTGGTATTGACGGTGACGGTGACGGTGACGGTGGAAAAGGCTGCGCCGTTTTCCACCCTACGTGCCATTCCAGCTCCGGGATTGCCACGCACCACACAAATCTCAACGGCAGGGTGGAAAACGGCGCAGCCTTTTCCACCGCCTTTGTGTCTCCCACCTCCCCTCTCCGCCAAACGTCTCCCCGCACCCCACCCACCCCCGTTATACTCCACCCCGTCATCCGCACAGCAACCCGGAGCCCCATGAACACCGCAACCACCGCGCCCGGCTGGCGTATCCGGCTGGAAGCGTGGGTCGAAAGCCCGCGCATCCGCAACATCATCACCGCACTGATCATCATCAACGCCATCGTTCTCGGGCTGGAGACCTCGGCACAGGCCCGGGAGCTGGCGGGCCCGGCACTGCAGCTGGTGAACGGCGTGGTGCTGGCGGCCTTCGTCATCGAAATCGCCGTCAAGTTGCTGGCCATGGGGCCGCGCTTTTTTCGCTCCGGCTGGAACGTGTTCGACTTCCTGATCGTGGGCATGTCCCTGCTGCCCGCCTCCGGGCCGATGTCGATCCTGCGCGCCCTGCGCATCCTGCGGATGCTGCGCCTGCTCTCCAGCGTCAAGCGCCTGCGCATGCTGGTGGACTCGCTGCTGCACGCCCTGCCCGGCATCGGCTGGAGCGCCGCCCTGCTGCTGATGATGTTCTATATCTTCGGCGTGATGGGCACCGAGCTGTTCGGCGCATCCTTCCCGGAATGGTTCGGCACCCTCGGCGCCAGTATCTACAGCCTGTTCCAGATCATGACCCTAGAGAGCTGGTCCATGGGCATCGCGCGCCCGGTGATGGCAGTATACCCCTACGCCTGGGTCTACTTCGTCCCGTTCATCCTGATCTCCAGCTTTATGGTGCTGAACCTGTTCATTGCCATCATCGTCAGCGCCACCCAGGAAGTACACGAGAGCGAGCAGCGCGCGGAGCGCCAGGCCGCGGACGAGCGCGCCCACGGCGAGCGCGAGGAGATGCTGCTGATGCTGCGGGAAATCCAGGCGCGGCTCGAGCGCATGGAGGCCGGGCGGAAGCACTGACCGGTGCCTCCGCAACTTGCGCGGCACGAAGCGGTCCAATTCAGGTGCACCATCAGTCATTCACCCCCGGCAATGCCCCCTGCAGGCAATGCCGGGAAAGCGACCGGAGCACAACGATGAACAAGACACCCTTCCGCGCCGCCCTTGCAGGACTGCTGCTCCTGCCCCTGGCCGCCCTCGGCGGCACCCACTCCTCGGAACACCATGACTACCGTGTCGAAACCCTGGTCGAGGGGCTCGACTTCCCCTGGGCCCTGGCCTTCCTGCCCAATGGCGACTGGCTGATCACCGAGCGCGATGGCCGGTTGCGCTGGGTGCGGGACGGCGAGTTGCAGCCAGGGTCCGTGTCCGGCGTGCCCGACGTCCATGCCGAGCGCCAGGGTGGGCTGCTCGACGTGGTGCTGCACCCGGATTTCGAAAACAACCGCTGGGTCTACCTGAGTTATGCCATACGCCGCGCTGACGGCAAGCTGAGCACCGCAATGGGGCGCGGCGAGTGGCACGACGGTCGCCTGGAAAACTATGAGGAACTGTTCGTTGCCGACGCCTGGGCCGAGGGCGGCCGTCACCATGGCAGTCGCATCCTGTTCGACGACGATGGCTTCCTGTTCCTGACCGTTGGCGACCGCGGCGAGCGCCACCGCGCCCAGGACCCACACGATCACGCCGGCACCACCCTGCGCCTGCACGACGACGGCAGTATCCCCGCGGACAACCCCTTCGTGGGCCGCAACGATGGCGACGAGGCGGTCTGGACCTGGGGCAACCGCAACGCCCAGGGTATGGCCCTGCACCCCGAACGTCGCGAGGTCTGGCAGCATGAGCACGGCCCCCGCGGCGGCGATGAAATCAACCGGATCCAGCCCGGGGTGAACTATGGCTGGCCCGTGATCACCCATGGCCGCGAGTACCACGGCCCACGCATCGGCCCCGCGGAAAAGGACGGCCTGGAGCAGCCACTGATGCACTGGACGCCCTCCATCGCCCCCTCCGGCATGGCCTTCTACACCGGCGATGCCTTCCCGAAGTGGCGGGGTGACGTGCTGGTCGGCGCACTGGCCGGGCGCCACCTGGCCCGGGTCAGCTTCGACGGCGAGATGAAGGTCGGGCAGGAGCAGCTGCTGCAAGGCAAGGCCCGCATTCGCGACGTACGCGTGGGGCCCGACGGCCTGATCTATGTACTGACCGACGACAGCGATGGCCAGCTGCTGCGACTGTCTCCCGCAGAGTAAGCAGGGCTGCCGGGGCAACGCCGGATGGCGTGCCCCGGGAGAAAACCCGGGAGAGAAAACTAGAAGCGCTGGATCTTCTTGCCGATCAGGCGGTCGCGGACCTTCCAGAACAGGCTGTCCGGGTTGACCACCACAATGAACACCTTGCGCAACCGGTCCTCAGGGCACTGGATCTCGCGCACCGCATGCCAGGCATGGTCGGTGCGCTTGATGATCGCGCTGTAATTGCCGATCGCCGGCGATTCGTGAACGGCAACGAACTGGTCGAGGTCCGGTGCCGAATTGAAGTCGAGGCGGCCAGCATCGTCCAGCACCAGGGTATTGCCACCCCAGGCCGGGTCCCAGTCCTGTTCGGAGTTGAAGTAGAACAGGTGCGAACCGTGCTCGCGCCGCGAGTCGCAATGGGGTGAAACCGAACAGCCATTGGGCGTGTAGTGCCAGTGGAAGCGGAACTCGATGTTCCTGACCCGGAACAGACGCTCGATCTGACGCCGATAAGCGTCACTGCACAATTCCCCGATGAACGCCTTCCAGGGCTCGGATACCGGCGTCTGCGGCGTGTACTCCAGCGAATAACGGTCATGGGGTTTCTGCCCCGCCCGGCGTTCGTAATCGAATTTCTTCTCGAACAGATCCAGAGGCGGCATGCTTGCCATGAGAGCCTGAAAACCCTCTTCGGTCAGCAGGCCCTGCTGACTGAGCCAGGGATAGGGCTGCTGCTGCCAGAAGGTGTCGGTATCGATCGCGGCCAGTTTGTCGAAGTCCAGATAGTTCATGTGCTCCCTGTAGCCGTTATCAGCGCCCGGGCGAAGATTCAGGCCCGGACAGGTAAGGGGGGTGTGTTCTCCAGCACGGCGAAAGCATCCTGGCGGATGTGGTTGCGCGCCATTTCCTCGCGCAACAGCGCCTCGCTGACCACGCCATGCTCCAGGCACTCGCGCAGCAAGCCGAAGAACAGATGCTGCTGCTGGATATCCGGGTGCTGCCGGTAACGCCCCAGCAGGCCGTACTCACCGAAGACCCGCGCCCGCGCCCGGTTCAGCAGCGCCAGCACGGGCTTGTCCTTGAACTTGTCCGCGGGAGTGTAATCGACCGGCAGGCCGGTCTTCCAGGGCTGGGTGCGGCGCTTGGTATTGTGCAGCAGCCGGGTATCGGCATCGAGGTGGTCGAAATCGTTCCACTGCGGCTCCAGCCAGCCGATATTCTCGTCGGGCTCGTGTTGCAGGGTCATCCAGTCCTTGTAATCCCGCTTGAATTCAAACAGCTCGCCGAACTCCCGTTCGCAGTCCCAGTGCCCGAGTTTCGCGCAGTCCAGCAACATCACGCTGGTGGCAACCTGGCGCTTCTTCTCGCTCTTCTCCGAACGATGCCGCCCCAGGATCGCGGCACCGCCCATGTCCCGGGACAGCAACTCATAGACATCACCGACCGCGAACACGTCGGGGTCCGTGACCAGGGCACGCCCCTGGTGATTCTTCAGCTTTGGCGGCATGAAGCGCAGGGGAGTAAAGGACTGCAGGTCGTCCATACGCCAGACGCGGGTGGTCCCGCCGCGCAGGAACGGCTGCCCCTCGCGCTCATGCAGAAAGGCATAGTCCCTGACGTGGATGAACTGCACGTCGAACTGATGCGCGTGACGCGAATTGCGCCGCATCGAGTAGGCGGCGACCAGAGCGCCCAGCCACTGACGCTCATTGGTGTGGATAAAAACGGTCTTGTCCAAGGTTGCTGATACCTCCGATGACGGCCCCGATCCGGCGCTCAGGCGGCCCGCGCCTTGTCCGTATACCCGAAATCGGGCAGCAGATCGCGTTCTACCAGCGCATCGATGGCCGCCAGTTGATCGTCATCAAAATAATCCCGGTAACCCCCGACCTTGGCCCGGCGCACCTTGTAGGAGTCGGGGTTGTTAACGTCGCGGGCCTGGACGCGGCTGCCGCTGCGCCAGAAGTAGTTGCTCTGCTCCTTCTCGCGCAGCTTTTCCACCGACGCGAAGTCCACCACATCCTTGAGGAAACCGCTGTCCGGGGTCATGCCCAGGAACTCGACGATGCGCGCCATTTCCTCCTCCGGGCGGGCACGCAGATCCTCATAGCGCACTACCAGGTGGTTACCGATCTTCGGCAATTCCCTGGCCCAGCGATTGAGGTAGTCAATAATGCGCGGCAAGCCCTGGTTCGGATCCATGGCGAAATCGTAGATGGAAACATCGGCACCGTGATCCGGATACTTGTTCAGCGCCTTCTTGTAGGGGCGCATGCGGAATTTCCACTGGAAATACTGGGACACGACGACGTCCTGCGGGCGCCGCACCAACAGGATGGTTTTCTTCCCGTAGTAGACGCGGTTGTCCTCGGGGTGGCCGCTGTACTCGCGCAGATAGGTGTCGTGGGTGAAGAAGATCTTCGGGATCGCCCGGTTCATGCGGTGAAAGTTGTCGAAGCCCATGATGATGTTGTCCGCCAGGTCATAGGCGAGCTGGTAATAGCGGGAAATCATCACCCGGACCCAGGTCCGGCCACTCTTGCCGTAGGAGGCAAACACATAGTCGCAGCGCTGGTGCTTCCAGTTCTCCTCGCGGCCACGGCGCCAGCGCTCCAGGGCGATGGCCTTGTGCTCGGGCAGGAAGATGGAAATGACTTTCACCAGCCACTTGAGCAGGCGCTTGAGAATCATGTGCATGGCAGGGGGTCACCGTCGGGCAGGCAGAAAACACGAGGGCGGAGAATAGCACAGCACCCCCCCTCGCGTCCGTGCCCGGGCCTGCCCCGGCGCAGAAGGCGCCCTCGCCGACGCCTGCCCTAAAGAGCCAGCTCGGCCATGGTCCGCAGCAGGGGCGTATCCCCCATGATCAACAGGGAGGTCACCGGAGAGTTTTCCCAGTCCTGGAGCTTTTCGCGGATGCGCTCCTTCGGCCCCACCAGGGAGATCTCATCGGCGAAGCGGTCCGGCACCACGGCGATGGCCTCATCCCGGCGCCCCTCGAAGAACAGCTCCTGGATGCGGTTGGCCTCGGCCTCGAAGCCCATGCGGGACATCAATTCCTTATGGAAATTGTGCTGCTTCGCCCCCATGCCGCCGATGTAGAAGCCGAGCATGGCCTTCACCGGCAGAAGCCCCTCTTCGATGCTGTCGGTCACATTGACCAGGGCCATGGCGGCGACCTCGAAACCGGGCTTCGCGTTCTTCAGCTGGTCCGCATACACCTCCTGGCGATACGGCGAGTAGTACAAGGGCAGCCAGCCATCCGCGATTTCGGCCGTCTGGGTGACGTTCTTCGGCCCTTCGGCGCCGAGGAAGATCGGCAGATCGGCGCGCAGCGGATGGGTAATCGGCTTGAGCGGCTTGCCTACACCCCAGGCGCCGGGGCCGTTGTAGGGCAGCGGGTAGTGCTCGCCCTGATTGGTCACAGGCGCCTCGCGGCGCATCACCTGGCGGATGATGTCGACGTATTCGCGGGTGCGCGACACCGGCTTGCTGAAGGGCTGGCCGTACCAGCCTTCGACCACCTGCGGGCCGGACACACCGAGCCCGAGAATCATGCGGCCTCCGGAAAGGTGGTCCAGGGCCAGGGCCGCCATGGCGCAGGCGGTCGGTGTGCGCGCCGAGAGCTGGGCCACGGCGGTGCCGAGGCGGATCTTCGAAGTGTTTGCCCCGATCCAGGCCAGCGGGGTAAAGGCATCGTTGCCCCAGGACTCCGCGGTCCACACCGAGTCATAGCCCAGCTGCTCCGCCTCCTGGGCGAGCTGTACATGATTGGTCGGCGCCAGCGCGCCCCAGTAACCCAGTTGCAGACCCAGCTTCAGCTTCGCCATGGTGACCTCGTCCTGTGCATCGGCCCTTGCCGATGTCGAGCGCATGGAACAGAGTAGCGATGGTAGCGGAACAGATTTCACACGGTCACTGACAAAAGAGGTCATTGGCATGACCAAACCCGGCGTTCTGATCACCGGCGCCTCATCCGGCATCGGTCGTACCACCGCCCTGCACCTGGCGGCCTGTGGTTACCAGGTCTTTGCCGGCGTGCGCCGAGAAAGCGATGCAGAGGCCCTGCGCCGCGAAGTGCGGCAGGGGCTGACGCCGATCCTGCTGGACGTCACCGATCAGGCACAGCTGCAGGCACTGCCCTCGGTACTGGCCGCAGAGCTGGCGGATGGCAAGCTGTACGGCCTGATCAACAACGCCGGGATCTCGCTGACCTCGCCACTGGAATACGTCAGCGCGGAACACGTGGAGCGCCAGTTCCGCACCAATGTCTTCGGTGCCCTGGCGACCATACAGGCGCTTCTGCCGCTGCTGCGGGTCGCGCAGGGCCGTATCATCAATATCAGTTCGGGCGCCGGCCTGATCGCCGTTCCCATGGTCGGCGCGTACTGTGCCAGCAAGTTCGCGCTGGAGGCACTCTCCGATACCCTGCGTGTGGAGTTGCGCAGGAGCGGCATTCGCGTGAGCGTGATCGAGCCCGGGGTCGTCACTTCATCCATCCATCAGAAAAATTTCGATGATCTCGACGCCCTGCTGCAGCGACTACCTGATGCGGGCCTGCGCGAATACGGCGATGCTATCCAGCGCTTTCGCGCAGCCAACGAGCGCATGCTGCGCCGCGCCACGGCCGCGGAGGATGTGGCACGCCTGATCCAGCGCGTGCTCGAGCACCCCCGGCCCCGCGCCCGCTACCAGGCCGGCAGTGATGCCCGGCTGCTCGGCTGGCTGCGCCGCTGGCTCAGTGATGGCATGAAGGATCGCCTGCTCGGCAAGCCACTGGGGCTGTGATGCAAACCAGCGGGAACACATCCACTGACATCCGGCAGTGAACACGCCTACTCCAACGCGACCCCGGGCACCGCGTGGATACCAAAATCCACCAGCACGTTGGCCACGCCGTTGATCACGAACTGTACCGAAATGACCGCCAGAATCAGGCCAAAGATCTTGGTGACGATCTGCTTGCCGGTGTCGCCGATGCGTTCGACGATGTATTTCGAGTACACCATTGCGTAGTAGCAACTGACCGTGGTCAACAGCACTGCGAGGAAGACCAGACCGGTGTGGTAGATGGTCGGCGCCTCGCTGGTGAGAATCATCACCGTGGCGATCGAGCCCGGGCCGCTCATGAAGGGGATCGCCAGAGGAATCACCGAAACATCATCGGTGAGCTCACCCTCGGGCCTGGAGGCGTCCTCGCTGTCCTCGGCACCTTCCGTTTTTTTCTGGATCATGCCCATGGCGATGCCGAACAGGATGATGCCGCCAGCGATGCGGAATGCCGCCAGGGTTATCCCGAACAGCTGAAAGATGACGCTGCCCAGCAGGGCAAAAATGAAGAACACCCCCGTTGCCACCTTCACCGCTCGCAGGGCGATCTGTTTGCGGCGCTTCTCCGACGCCCGCGGCAGCAACGACATGAACACAAAGGCCGTGGTCAACGGATTCACGATCACGAAGATCGCGGCGACGGTAATGAAAAAGTAAGTCAATGTGCTGGTGATCAAGGAGACGATATCCATCTCAGCTTTCCCGCCAGACCTCGATGTAACACAGTGGAATGCCACGCTCCGCCATCAACTGCGTCATCGCGGTGCGCTCCTCGCCGTAGCGCGCCTGCAGGGCCGCCTCGACCATGGCTGTTTCCGCTGCACCCTCCGGCAGAATTCGCGCCTGCGCCCGCTGGAACGGGCCGGTGGGCGTACCGTCGGCGAGGCAGGGGGCGATCATCACATCGGAGCGGTTACGAATGCGTCGCACCTTGCCCGATGGCTGCATGGTGCGCATGTACAGGCGCTCCCCGACACGCTCGAACCAGAGCGCTGTATCCACCGGGCGACCGTCCCGGCGCCAACTGCGCAGGCTGAGGTGTGTTTCATCCTGCAATGCTTCCAGCCAGGAAGCTCCCATACACCGACTCCCATTCATGCAGCAGCACCACGCCGATACGGCCTTCTCACCCGGCGCGGGCCAGAAACTGTCGAAAAGTCTGACACAAACCTCTGGTACCGAAACCGGGGCCTGAAGATAAACCCTCGATACTCAAGCGATTTTTGTCCATGGCACGTTTACTGCGTTATGCTTCATACGAGCACTGGTCACATGGCAGGACCGATAACATGAACGAAGCCATCCAGATCGCCATCGCCCTGGTCATCATCGCCTGGATCACCTCACCGGTGTTCGCAGGCTGACGAGGGCACGCAGCACCACCTCAGTCGTCCAGCACCAGATGCTCGAAATCACTGGCGTCGTGGCGCTCGCGCAACTGCTTGCCGGGGTTGCCCCACATCCGGTTGACCGCTGAACCCCGCCGCACCGCGGGGCGCTGCTCGACCTCCTGGGACCAGCGGCGCACATGGGTATAGCTGGCCACGTCGAGGAATTCACC
>JBJHBY010000028.1:0-21746 GCA_050485745.1 Gammaproteobacteria bacterium
CCGGAATCCCATGCGGCCAGTTTTGCCCTGCTGGTCTATGCCTCCGCCTGGCTCAAGTGCCACCATCCCGCGGCGTTCTGCTGTGCCCTGCTCAACAGCCTGCCGATGGGGTTCTATGCTCCGTCACAACTGATTCAGGACGCCCGCAGGCATGGGGTCGAGGTGCGCCCGGTGGATGTGGATCACAGCCACTGGGAGCACACCCTGGAGCAGGGCGAGGGCTTGCCTGCCCTGCGTCTGGGGCTGCGCCTGGTCAATGGATTGTCGCGTCAGGGCGCGGAGCGTCTGCTGGCAAGCCGGGTCGGAGCCGGTTTTGTACAACTCGCGGAGCTGCAGGCCCGGGCGGGCCTGGCCCGGGATGACCTCGATGCCCTGCTGCGTGCCGGAGCCATGCCGCGACTGGTGCCGCACCGCCACCAGGGGCACTGGCGCGCCGCAGCCATCGAGACTGAGCGCCCCCTGCTGCCGGCACGGGTCGAGCAGCTCGATGACGGTGTGCGCTTGTCCGCCCCGGACCGGGTCAGCGATGTACTGGCCGATTACGCGGCCACCGGGCTGAGTCTGGTGCAGCACCCCCTGGCCCTGCTGCGACAGCAGCGTCCGTTTCGCGATTGCCGCCGGGCGGCGGAGTTGGCGGAACTCAATCACCGGCGCTTTCTGCGGGTGGCGGGCCTGGTGACCTGCCGGCAGCGTCCCGGTACCGCCTCGGGGGTTCTGTTCCTGACCCTGGAAGATGAAACCGGTGCCATCAATGTCGTGGTCTGGCGCGATATCCAGGAGCGCTGCCGGGATGCGCTGCTGACCTCGAGCCTGCTGCTGGTCAAGGGCGTGCTGGAGAACCGTGAAGGGGTGCAGCATGTCGTCGCTGCACATATCGAAGGGCACGACCATGCCCTGGCGGAGGCGCGCTTCATTTCTCGTGACTTCCACTGAGCCCGTCACCGCAGGGATGGGTTCACGGGATAAATCTGGAGCACGCTGAAACGGGAACACGCGATTACCGCGGCACGATTGATTGCCGGGTTAATCGTCGGCACCGGGATGTGCCGGGCCAATATAAAGGAGTCGAGTCATGCAACAGGTTCTGCCCATCATGCTGCTACAGAAACGTGTCGTGACCACACCGCCCTTGCGGCTGGCTGTCTCACAGGCCGCCCCGCTACCGAGGGCGCACACGGGCCGTCCTCGCCTGCGCCTGGTCTGCGAACCCGGCGCGGCCTATCGGAGGGATGCCGCGCCACCGACGCTGCCGCAAGGGTTGAGCGAGCCGCTGACGGCACGGCCACGGCAGCTGCTTCAATTGCTGGCCCGTCACGACCTCACCCTGAGCCAGGCCGCGGAGCAATTGCACATCAGTGTCAGCACGGCAAACCAGCACGTTGCGGCGGCCAAGCGTGCCCTGGGAGTACGGACGCTCACCGCTGCCGTGGTCACTGCCGTCCGGCTCGGCCTGGTCGAGCTGTAGGGTCAGCAAGAACTTAAGAGGTCGCGCAGCGCTGATCCCGGCGTGCTGCGCAGGCTGGTATGAATACCGGTTCCGGGGCACAGGTCAATAGTCCGTTTGGCCGTTGACAGCCCCGTGACTGCACAGGAACCTGTTGCCTGTCAGACTCACCGCAACGATTGATTCACCCCGAGGAGCAAGACATGGCAAGACTGGCAGGCAAGACGGCGCTCATCACGGGCGCGGCCCAGGGTATGGGCGCTCATCACGCGCGGCGTTTTGTCGCCGAAGGCGCCCGGGTGGTGTTGACCGACCTGCAGGAGGACAAGGGTCAGGCGCTGGCCACGGAACTGGGCGACAAGGCTTGTTTCCTGCGTCACGATGTCACCGACGAGGCCGGCTGGCAGGCGGCCGTGGCGGCGGCGGAACAGCGTTTCGGTGGCCTGCACATCCTGGTCAACAACGCCGGTTATTACGCCATCGGACCGATCCACGAAGTCGAGCCCCAGGTGGCCCAGCGCATCATGGATATCAACGTCATCGGCAGCTGGCTGGGCATTCGCACGGTGACTCCGGCCCTGCAGCGCGCCGGGGGGGGCGCCATCGTCAATCTGTCATCCCTGGCGGGAACCCGCGGGATTCCGTACCACGGGCTCTACGGTGCGTCCAAGTGGGCGGTGCGGGGGCTGACCAAGTCGGCTGCCTATGATCTCGGCCCCCTGGGTATTCGCGTGAATGCGGTGATGCCGGGTGCCATCGAGAACACCGGCATGTTTTCCGGTACCACGGAGGAAATGAACGCCGCCATCCCCCTGCATCGTCCCGGCACGCCCGACGAGGTTTCCAATCTGGTAATTTTTCTCGCGTCGGACGAATCGTCCTACATCACCGGCGCTGACCACATCATCGACGGTGGCCGCGGGCTCTGGTAGGTCAGGTCGGAGATCACGTCGCGTCGCCGGGTTGGCAACAACCTCGCGTCATCCGGCGATACTGGACGCGAGACGCGAGACGCGAGACGCGAGACGCGAGACGCGAGACGCGAGACGCCGCGCCTGGCTGTCCTGGTGCTGGCTGGGTTAGCCGCAAAGCGGCGTAACCCAGTGCTCCCACCTTCACTGAATTCCGCGCCGATGCCGGTTCCGGGGCGATCCGGGGGGGCTTTGTGAGCCACTCCCGGGAACATCTGGCTTGGGTGGTGACGCCGGGTTACGCCGCTTTGCGGCTAACCCAGCCTACGGCGCGGTCTCGGCATTGGCGGATGCGGCACAGATGGTGGGCTTGCGGGTAGGCTGGGTTAGCGGCACAGCCGCGTAACCCAGCGCTCGTGGGAAGGGCTTCAGGCTCAGCTGCCAATCCATCTGGATGACAGCGGCAGCGAACAATCAGCGCTGTGAAGAGATATTGCCGCCGTCCACCACCAGTTCGGCGGCAGTGATGTAGCTGGCATCATTGGAGAGCAGAAAACGCACGGCATTGCCGATTTCCCTTGGCTCACCGAGGCGGCCGAGCAGGATACGGCGCTCGAAGAAGCCCTTGTCCGTGGCGTCGACCGTGGGTTTGAGCATTGGTGTCATGATCTGCCCCGGCGATACCGAATTGACCCGGATACCATGGGGGCCGAGGTCATCCGCCAGAGAGCGTACCAGCGACAGCAGCCCGCCCTTGGAGGCGGTGTAGGCCGGAATCATTCCATTGCCCAGGGTGGCATTGATCGAGGCAATGCCGATCACCGCGGAGCCCGGGTTGGCCTTGAGATCCGGCAGCAGGGCCTGAACCAGCAGCACCATGGCGCGCAGATTGACGTCGAGCACCGCATCCCAGCTTTCTGCCGTGAGTTGCTCAACAGATTCATTGGCGACCACACCGGCAGCATGCACCAGACCACCGATGGCGGGCAGGGCATCGCGGGTGCGCCCGGTCGCTGCCTGGATCGCCGCCGGGTCGCGCACGTCGACGGCCAGCCCCAGGGTGGCAACCCCGTATCGGTTGGCAATGTCCGTTGCCACAGCCTCGCAGCGTGCCTGATTCAGGTCCCAGATGGCGACAGGGCGACCGACGGCCGCCAGGGCTTCCGCGCTGGCCAGGCCGATACCGGAGGCGCCGCCGGTAATGACGACAGCGGTCGCCGGGTGTGTGGTGTCGCTGCTCATGTCATGTTCCTCAGTGTAAAACGATGAATGTTAACAGTCTCCTCAGGAGTCTCGACAGTCAGGGTGTGGAGGCCCCGGCGAGCACCGAAAAAAAAGGGCCCTTTCGGGCCCAGGGAGGAGACCCATCGGGTCCGGAAACGCTCAGTATTCCCAGGTCAGGTCCAGGCCGTAGCTGCGCGGCTCGCCGAATACGGCAGCGGGAACGCCCAGTTCGAAGAACGTGGCGTAGTACTCCTTGTCGGTCAGGTTGCGTCCCCACAGAGCCAGGCGCAGTTCACCACCGCCCATCGCGATATCGGACAGCCCCAGGCGAGCGTTGAGCAGGCCATAGCTCTTGATGATGTGCGGACTGGTCGAGGAGTCGCGCTTGTCATCCTGCCAGGTGTAGCCGACATTGGCCGTGAGCTGACCGAGTGGCAGTGCAGGGAAGCGATACTCCAGATCCGCCGCATAGCTGTGCCGGGGCGCATTGGCAAAGCGGAAGTCGCTGGAACGATCCACGCCATCGGCACCGCGGATGCTGCGGTAGTCGGCATTCAGATAGGCGTAGTTGAGGTTGGCGGTCAGGCCTTCGGTCAGGCGCGCGGTCGCCTCCAGCTCCAGACCGCGGATGACGGCCTTGCCCGCGTTGATCACATCGGTGATCTGCGGGTTGACCGGGTCGGACTGGGTGTTGATCTGGATGTCCTCGTAGTTGGAGCGGAACACCGCAGCGTTGAGACGCAGGCGATTGTTCCACAGCTGCGATTTCACCCCCAGTTCGTACGAGGTCAGCTGCTCCTCGTCGAAACCTTCCTCGAAGCGTTCGATGGAGCTGGCGCGAATGTTGAAGCCGCCGCTCTTGTAGCCGCGGGTGACCTTGCCGTAGACATTGGTGTCCGCGCCCAGGTCATAGGCCACCACCAGGGTCGGGCTGAAGTTGCTGAAGCTGTTGCGGCCGTTGCCCTGGGGCCCCACAGTGATATCACCATCATCATCCGCTGTTTCCTGCAGGGACGCTTCGCGCCGGTCCCGCGACCAGCGACCGCCGAGGGTGATGTGCAGGCGATCCTCGAGAACGTCCGGGGTCCAGGTGCCCTGGCCGAACACGGCCACGGCCTTGTTGTCGGCACTGATCACGCGCACATTTTCCAGATCCATGAAGCGGCGGTTGCTGATGTCCAGGCGGTCGGCGCTTTCGCGGAAGTAGTAGACCCCGGCGACGTATTCCAGGCGGGCATCAAAGGCATCGCCGGTTATCTGGAACTCCTGGGTGAACTGGTCCTGCTCGGTGTCGTTGCGGCTTTCGCTGATGGCGGCGCCAGGAACGATTTCGTCGGTCAGGTATTTGCGATTGGTCAGGCCCTGCAACTCGCGATAGCTGGTAATGGAGCGCAGGGTGATGTTGGGCGCCACCTCCCAGGACAGGTCCAGCCCGTGGCCCTCAATGCGCACGTCATTGGCGCGCAGATCGGTTTCCAGCGGGCTGCCGCTGCTGGGGCGGTCCCCCTGCTGCGGATAGGCGGGCACCCGGGCGATGAAGGACGGGGTATCGGCGATGTCCGAGCGGTCATAGCTGTAGCGGATATCGAGATCGGCGTTGACACGCCACAGGGCATCGACGCGCCAGGCGTCGCGGTCGCGGTCGCCGAAACGGCGCTCCCCGGTGCCGCGATTGCGTACGAAACCATCCTGCTGCTGGGTCATGTAGGCCAGGCGAATGGCGACATCGTCACCCAGGGGCAGGTTCAGGCGCGTACTGGAGCGCGCCAGGCTGCGGCTGCCCACGCTGAGGCTCTGGCGGAAGCCGAACTGGCCCAGCTCCGGGGCGCGGGTGACGAAGTTGATGGCGCCGCCGGTGGCGTTGCGGCCATACAGTGAGCCCTGTGGGCCGCGCAGTACCTCGATGCGTTCGATGTCGGCCACATCCATTGCCATGCCCTGGCTGCGCGCCATGTAGACCCCGTCCATGTAGACCGCGACGCTGGGATCCTGGGTGATCTGGTCATCGTTGTTGCCAACACCGCGCATGAACACGCGCACGTCGGTGGAGCTGGTCGGTGTTGGCGTCAGCTGGAAGTTGGGGACGTTGGCCTGCAGGTCGACCAGGCTGCTGATGCCCTTGGCCTCCAGAGCCATGCTGTCGAAAGCCACGATCGAGATCGGGGTTTCCTGGATCGATTCCGTGCGCTTCTGCGCGGTGACGACGATCTCCTCCAGGGCCAGGCCCTGGGCGAGGGCTGTCTGTGCAGACAGACCAATCCCGAGGCCAAGGGCGATACCCGTGATCCGGGGGGTGAGGCCGGGGTTCTGTTTGATGGACGACATGGAGGTCACCTCTCTGGTGGTGCAAGCGCCTGTTCGGCGACTGCATGGTTGTGTTATTTGGCTACCTGCATGCAGGTAGGTGTTTCGGTAAAAAATAACCTGCACGGGTCGCTTCACTCGAGTGAATGTACCTGTCTCGAGTAAATATACCTGCATGCAGGTAGGTGAAAGGAAGATTACCTGCGGGGGCGCAGGTAATCAAGGGGTTTGGTTAGATCGTTGCGGAGCAGAAAAGGGGCCACTGATAACCAGGGGTGGCCCCTCCCTACCCTTTAAACTGTCTGCTCGGCCGCCAGGCGGGGGCGGTGGGGCTGCTCAGCGCAGTGCTTTCCCGTGCCAGTCATAGCACTGCAGTTCGCCATCGACGAGGCGGGTTCTTACGGTCTCGGCATTGCCGATGTGTCGCTCGGCCATGGCCATCTGGCCCACTTCCTCGCACAGCTCGGGCAGGGCGAAGCCGATGATGCCACCATGGGTGACCAGAACGATCACGCCACTTTCACTGCCATGGGCCTCGATCAGGCGCTCCCAGAAGGGCATGAAGCGAGCGTGCACATCGTCGAGGCTCTCGCCTTCCCCCCGGTTGCGGGCGGCGGTGTCACCCCGCAACCACTGCTCGACCACCGCGGGAACATCGTCATACAGGTCCGGAGCCGGACCAAAGCTGATCTCCACCGCCTCGGGCGCAAGGCGCACGGGAATACCGGTCTGGAATGAAATGGCGTCCGCCGTCTGCAGGGTGCGCAGCCGGGTGCTGCTGTAAATGTGGCGCACGGGTACGCCGTCGAATTGTGGCCCCAGTGCCGCGGCCTGATCCACGCCCTTGGCGGTCAGCGGATAGGTGACGCCTTCGTCGGGTGTGGGCAGCGGGCCGCGAATGACGTTGATCTCGCTCTCGGCGTGGCGCACCAGCCAGATTTCCAGGGGGTCGGCGGCAGCGGGGAGTGCACAGCTGAGCGTCAGTATCAGTGCCAGCCAGGGTCGGGCGTGGCGTGCAGTCGGTTTGCGCAAAGTGGGGTCGCTCATGGTGTCTCTCCGTCGTTGCTCGAGGGGGTGTGGCGTGGGATTGTGGCCCCACGGCCTGGGCCCTCGCGTCCGCTCAGGCCCTCCAGGTTGATATTGGCGATCTCGGGGCCACGTTCGGTGAGCGTGACCCAGGTGACATGATCCATGTCGCCGGGGCCTGTGGCATAGGCGCCGCGCATACCCCCGGTCGCACCCAGCTGGATATAGTCGCGCCCGTGGCGCTCCTCATGCAGGTAATAGTGATAGTGGCCGGCGAACACCGTATAGGGTCGGTCGGCGAGCAGGGTCTCCAGTTCCAGAAACGTCTGCACGTCGTAGCGCCAGGCGGGTTTGTGCATGAACACGAAGGTCCACTGCACATCGGTATGGGCGGCCAGAGCCTGACGCATGTCCTCGAGCTGTGCCTCACCGATTCCGGCCAGATCGCCACGCAGGGTGGCGATGACGCCCGTCAGCTCAGGCTCTTCAGCGGTCATCCGTCGCAGCACGGCAGGGCCGGCGCGGAGGGCGCGCATGGCGCGCTGCAGCATCCCTGGGTCGACGTTCTGCAGCGCATCACGGCGAGTCTGCGCGGTGGGTGGATCCTCGCTGTTGAGCACCAGGAACAGGGCGTTGCCGTGGACGAAATGGTAATGGCTGGCCCCCAGATGCTGGTGCCACCAGTCGGCCATTTCCGGGTTGCTGGCGTCATTGTTGCCCATCACATAGAAGAAGGGCATGTCCAGGCTGGCGATCTTGGCGTTGACTTCGTCCCAGCGTGCCTGCAGGACCTCGGGGTCGCGGCTGTAGCCCTCGATCAGGTCACCGACGCTGATCACGAACTCTGGCTGCAGGTTGTTCAGTTGTTGCATGGCCTGGCGGAATACTCCCGGCCGGTGCCCGGCGGTGCGGTCGCCGACGATGGCAAAACGCAGTCGGTTGTCGTTTTCGGGCAGGGGCCAGGTACTCACCGGCAGCCGCTTGCCGTCTGCTGCCGGCAGGTCGGGTTGCGATGTGCTCACTGGATCCGAGCAGCCCCACAGCAGGGCGGCGCAAAGCAGCCAGGGCAGCTTCCGGGCCGGCTCTCGCCACTGCCTGTCGGGGTGGGGTTGTGCCATCTGTCGGGCTCCTCGCTGTTCTTATACCTGCTTTCACCTGCCTGCGAGCAGGTAGATTTTATGCCAGAATACCCCTGCCTGTTTTCTGGCGCAATGTAAATAGTTGGCATTTGTCCGTTATGATGCGGCGCCACAGCTGGCCATCCGGGCCAATCGCGCGCGCGGTATCTCAGGAGTTGGGGGCAGGAGAGCAATGAGCAACGGCAAGGCCAGCCGCGGTGAGGCGACACGGCAGAAAATCCTGGATGCGGCGGAAACCCTGTTCGCCAATCTCAGTTTTGCCGCGGCGCGTCTCGAGGACGTCGCCCAGGCGGTGGGTATCCGCCGGGCCTCGATCGTCTATTACTTCAAGAACAAGCAGGAATTGTACGAGGCGATGGAGTCGCGCCTGTTCGAGGCGCTGGAGATCGAGTGCCGGGAACGCCTGTTGGGCAAGCGCACCGCACTTGAGAAGATCGAGGCAGTGGCGGACGCCTGGCTGCACTTCATGGTGTCGCGACCCTCGGCGGCGCGTCTGATTCTGCGCAACTGTGCGGATGTCTACCCCGGCGGACCGGATCCGGTGCAGTTTTCCCGCTCGGCGCTGAACCACTGGGAAGAGGCGGTCCGGGAGGGGGTCGAGGCGGGTGAGTTCAGCGATGTCTCCGCCGTACAGTTGATGCAACTGGTCGGCGGGGGCATTCTGCTGTACGCATCCACTGCCGACCTGCTGGGTCCGAGTCGGGCCTATGAACCCGGCAACCCCGGCACTCAGGATGCGTTTCGTGGCCACCTGCACCGGACCATTCGCGCAGTATTGCGGGACGCTCAATGAAGTCGGTCAACCCGGTCGTGGCTTGACCGGAGTCGGTATTCGCAGCTGATGGACCGGGTTGATGCTCAGTTAACCCGGCTGGGAGGGCAAGTGGGACGGGTTGATGGCAAGGTGGCAATCGTAACGGGCGCGGGCTCCGGGTTGGGCGAGGCCATGGCGCGCCTGCTCGCGCGGGAAGGTGCGCGGGTGCTGGTCACGGATATCAACCGCGAGGCGGGGGAGCGCGTCGCTGCGGGGATCGTCGGCCAGGGTGGAGAGGCTCTGTTCCAGCCACTGGACGTTACCGATGAGGCTGCCTGGCGGGCCTGTGGCGAGCGTGCGTTGCAGGCCTGGGGCAAACTCAATGTGCTGGTCAACAATGCCGGTATTTCCGCGGCCTGCGTGATCGAGGAGGCCAGCCTTGAGGAATGGCGGCGGGTGCTGGCGATCAATCTGGACAGCGTCTTCCTGGGCAGCCAGTTGGCCGTTCGCCTGATGCGGCAGAGCGGAGAGCCGGGTTCGATCATCAATATTTCGTCCATTGAGGCCATGATCGGCCACCCCATGATTGCTTCCTACAACGCCAGCAAGGGTGGCGTGCGCGCCCTGACCAAATCCACCGCGCTGTACTGTGCCCAGCAGCGCTTGCCGATCCGCGTCAACTCCGTTCATCCCGGCGGTATCTCCACGCCATTGGTGGAAGAGGCGTTTACACAGATGCCCCCCGAGGCACGGGAGGCCTTCGTTGCGGCCCATCCCATTGGCCACCTCGGCGAGCCCGACGATGTCGCCTATGCCGTCCTGTACCTGGCCTCTGACGAATCCAGATTCGTTCTCGGTGCCGAGCTGGTGGTGGATGGCGGCTACCTCGCGCAGTAGTACCTGACTCGTGGGGCGCATCGGGCTGCTGCGGTTGCTGTTGGGCGCCACACTTGCCCTGGCACAGGAGTAGGGCGTCGTCCGCATTGCCGGTTCGCCCTGGGTGGGCGATGCGCCCACGAAAGTCGCGGATGCGGGGGGCCATCTCCTGAGCAAACCCTACCGCCGCGCAGAGCTGGCGCGCAAGGTACGCGCGGCCCTGGTCTGGTCTGACTGAGCGGGTCTGCCTTATAAGGGTATTTTAAATGCATCTTTCGCATGGCACAATGGCCCCTTTTCCGGGGCGATGGCGATGCGCTCCGGTCATCGCATCCGGTCGGGGGCAAAAGGGCATGAAGGTTCGCGGCAGACGCGTGTCCGAGTGGCTGGGCGTGGAGGTCAATGCCACCAGCCATACTGAAAAGCTGGTTGCGGCACTGGGTGCCATGCTGGCGATCTTGAGTATCTGTCTGGTGTCCCTGGTTGCAGTCGAGCCCGGTGGGCGGCCCCTGCTGGTCGCATCCATGGGTGCTTCGGCTGTGCTGCTCTTTGCTGTGCCCCACGGAGCCCTGTCCCAGCCCTGGGCTCTGCTTTGCGGCCACCTCCTCTCCGCCGTGATCGGTGTCAGCCTGCTGCGCTGGCTGCCTGGCACACTGCTGGCGCCAGTGTTGGCCGTAGGCCTGTCGGTCATGGCCATGGTCTACCTGCGCTGCATTCATCCGCCCGGGGGCGCCACGGCGTTGATTCCCTTTGTGGGTGGTGCGGATGTTCAGGCCATGGGGTATGGCTACGTGCTGTCTCCCATCCTGCTCAGTGTTGCCCTGATGCTGGTGATCGCGCTGCTGTTCAACGGCCTGTTTCCCTGGCGTCGCTACCCGACCGTGCTGGCGCGGCCACTGCGCGAGGAAAGGCCTGCAGCGTCCACCCTGTCACCAACACGGGAGGATATTGCCGCGGCACTGGCAGACATGAATGCCTTTCTCGACATCACCCCCGAGGATCTGGAGCAAGTGCTGGCGCAGGCACAGCACCATGCCCGGCTCCGGCAGGGGCTTGAGCAGGCGTACCGGGCTCGCCCCTGAATGCGGCGTGTCACGGACGCAGGCGATAGAACAGATTGGGTTCGCTGGCCAGAAACAGTGTGCCGTGACCGTCCATGGCCACACCTTCGACCTGCGGTATGGCTTTGCGCAGGCCGGCGCTGGCACGCAGCTCCAGGTGGCCGGCATAATGGCCCTCTCGATCCAGGGCAATCAGCGCCCGGGACTCGTCGCTGAGCAGTAACAGGTGGCCACTGCCTGCATCGAAGTGCAGGCCGGAGAGGTCCCGGGTCATCACCTGGCGCAGCCAGTGACTGCGATCCAGAATATCCAGGTTCAGGTTTCCCTCCAGGCTGGTGCGCAGTCCGCGTATTTCATACAGGCGGCGTGGCCTGCGCTCCCTGGCGACGAACAAGCGGTCGTTGGTGACGTCGTAGGCCAGCCCCTCGAAGCCATTGTTGCCGCCGCTTCCAATGCCGAGACTCAGGGTACGGGCGCGCGCCATGGTCGGGGTGCCGCGTTCCCCGGGGCGCTCGATGATGAAGATGCGCTGGTGATATTCGTCGACCAGGGCCAACAGGTTGTTGCCGAGGTATTCGACACTCTCGACGTCGCCAAAGTCCGGCAGCGGGTAATGTGCCAGCAGTTCCCCTGAGCGACTCAGGGCCAGCAGGGCGGTGGGACGGCTGTTGGTGGTGGCCCAGAGTTGGTCGAGCTCGGGATCGTAGCTGAGCGAGGACAGATTCTCGCTGATGCCCGTCACCGCTTGTGCATCGATCTCGACTTCATAATCCGCCAGGCGCAGGGCTGCGACCCGGTCGATGGTGGCCGCCTGACCAGCCCGATACAACTGTTCGTCCCACTGCAGGGCGCGGCCTGCCGCGGCGAGAGCCAGCAGGCAGCCCAGGGTGATCAATACACGGCGACGCCTCGGGGAGTCGTTGAACATCGGAGAGGACTCTGGGGAGCGGAGTCAGAAACAGACCGCGGCCGCCGGGAATGATTCCCTGGACCATGACCCGTTTTTTTGCTGTCTGATATGCCCGGGAGTTGTATCGCCTGGTGAGGCCATGCTAACTATTAAGGCACCTCTGATCAATTCGGCGATAAATCGTGCCGGGTTAATAATGCGGCGCGTGCATGTTCCGTCGCCGGGCGAAGCCCGGTCAGATTAAACAAGAGCTGCGGGGGGGGGGGCGGCAGTCGCCCCTTGCCTGTCCGTGACCAGGAAGGAGCACACAATGGGACTCGAAGTCAGTGGCTTGCTGGGAATTATCTGGCTGATCATCGTGATCTGGGCCATTATCAAAACCGCACAGAGCAGCGCCGGGCCACTGCCCAAGGCTCTGTGGATCGTCATACTCCTGGTATTGCCCCTGATCGGGTTGATCCTGTGGCTATTGCTGGGGCCAAAGGGGCGTTGACGGCCATGACCCGTTCCGGTGACGCTGGGTTACGCGCTTCGCGCTAACCCAGCCGGCCCGCGAGCTTGGCGTTTGTGCTGCATCCGCCAATGCCCTGCGTCCTGTCGTAGGCTGGGTTAGCGGCAACGCCGCGTAACCCGGCGTCACCACCTCCACCGGAGCTCGCGCCATTGTCAGGGTTGGAGCAATTCCGGAATGTTCTGCTGCGCTTTCTGCGAAGCTCCCGCTGTCGCTCCGAAGCTGGCGATGGTGCGGGATTCCATGATGGTGAGAATGCCGGGTTACGCGGCTGTGCCGCTAACCCGGCCTACGAGAGCCGTGGCGGGGTCAATCCCAGCTCAACGCCCCACCCGTCTGGTACTCGATCACTCGCGTTTCGAAGAAGTTCTTCTCCTTGCGCAGGTCCATGATCTCGCTCATCCAGGGGAAGGGATTGGCGGCGCCGGGGAACTGCTCCGGCAGGCCGAGCTGGGCGAGGCGACGGTTGGCGATGAAGTGCAGGTATTCCTCCATCATCGCCGCGTTCATGCCGAGGATGCCGCGGGGCATGGTGTCGCGGGCGTACTCCACCTCCAGCTGCGTGCCCTCGACAATCATCTGGGTGGCCTCGCGCTGGAACTCGGCGGTCCACAGATGCGGGTTTTCCAGTTTGATCTGGTTGATCGCGTCGATGCCGAAGTTCAGGTGCATGGACTCGTCGCGCAGGATGTACTGGAACTGTTCGGCGACGCCGGTCATCTTGTTGCGGCGGCCCATGGACAGGATCTGGGTAAAACCACAGTAGAAGAAGATACCCTCGGTGACCGCGTAGAAGCCGATCAGGTTGCGCAGCAGCTCCTGGTCCGCTTCCAGGGTGCCGGTCTTGAAGTTCGGGTCGGACAGGCCGCTGGTGTGGCTCAGGCTCCAGGCGGCTTTCTTTGCCACCGACGGCACCTCCCGGTACATGTTGAAGATCTCGCCTTCATCCAGGCCCAGGGATTCCACGCAGTACTGGTAGGCGTGGGTGTGGATCGCTTCCTCGAACGCCTGGCGCAGCAGGTACTGGCGGCACTCGGGGTTGGTGATGTGACGGTAGATGGCCAGCACCAGGTT
This sequence comes from Gammaproteobacteria bacterium, assembly GCA_050485745.1. Lineage (GTDB taxonomy): Bacteria > Pseudomonadota > Gammaproteobacteria > Pseudomonadales > CAMLJR01 > JBJHBY01. The sequence continues at coordinate 13,235 of JBJHBY010000028.1, forward strand.
GTTGGCCACCAGGGAGTCGGCGGTGGAGAAATAGCCCAGGGAGCGCTCGACCACGCGGCGCTCGTCCTCGGTCAGGCCATCGCGGCTCTTCCACAGGGCCACGTCAGCGGTCATGTTCACTTCCTGCGGCATCCAGTGGTTGGCGCAGCCATCCAGGTATTTCTGCCAGGCCCAGTCGTACTTGAAGGGTACCAGCTGGTTGAGGTCGGCGCGGCAGTTGATCATGCGCTTGTCGTCGACCTCGAGCCGGGCCGCGCCCATCTCCAGCTCCTGCAGGCCGCTGTTGAGGTCGAGGTGGCTCAGGGCCTCCTGGGCCGCGTTGGCAATGCTGCTGTCCGCAACCTGGGGTTCGGCGTCCTCTATCGCGGATGCCGGTACGGTCGGCTTTGTGTACTGTGCCGGCGGTTCGTTGACGACACCGGCCTGCTTGTCCACAGTGGCCGCGACGGAGCTTGCCGCCGGTTGCTGCGCCTTGCCGGTCGCGATCGGTTCCTCGGTGTCGTATTCATCCCAGCTCAGCATGTCTTTCTCCACTCTGTGTCTTTCTGTTGTCTGTTGTCTGTTGTCTGTCGTCTGGTTGTCGTGTCTGCTGTCGTTTCTGTTGCGGTTACAGCCCGTTGCTGTCATTAACCATAAAACACCGCTGCCATCGAAACGAGCGCCTGGTGCCGGCCGCATGTCGAGACTCCGCCGGCCCTGTTCCTGCCGGCGTTTCCCATCTTCCGTTCAGCGTCTTCCCTCCCTTACTGACACGCCTCGCAGTCCGGGTCGTCCAGTGAGCAGGCAGCGGGTACCGCCGCAGCCTCGACCGTGCCGCTGCTGGCCGCTGTTGCCACCGCATTGAGGTTGCCTGTGCTGATGGTGGACTTCTCGGTGCTGGTTGCCGCCAGTGCGCGCAGGTAGTACGTGGTTTTCAGACCGCGGAACCAGGCCATGCGGTAGGTGACGTCCAGTTTCTTGCCGGAAGCACCGGCCATGTACAGGTTCAGGGACTGGGCCTGGTCGATCCATTTCTGGCGGCGACTTGCGGCATCCACCAGCCAGCGCGGTTCCACCTCAAAGGCCGTCGCGTACAGGGCCTTGAGATCCGCGGGCACGCGATCGATTTTCTGTACCGAGCCGTCGTAGTACTTGAGGTCATTGACCATCACCGGATCCCACAGGCCGCGGGCCTTGAGGTCGTGCACCAGGTGCGGGTTGACCACGGTGAACTCGCCGGACAGGTTCGATTTCACGTACAGGTTCTGGTAGGTCGGCTCGATCGACTGGCTGACGCCGGTGATGTTGGCGATGGTCGCGGTGGGCGCAATCGCCATCACGTTGGAGTTGCGCATGCCGCCCTTCGCCAGGTCGCGCAGGCTGTCCCAGTCCAGGGTGCGGGAGCGATCGACCTCCATGTACTCGGGGCCGCGGGCTTCGGCCAGCAGCTCGATGGAGTCGATGGGCAGCACACCCTGGCTCCACAGGGAACCGGCAAAGCTCTGGTAGCTGCCGCGCTCCCGCGCCAGCTCCGCCGAGGCCTGGATGGCGAAGTAGCTGATCGCTTCCATGGAGCGGTCCGCGAACTCCACCGCCGGCTCGGAGGCATAGGGCAGGCGCAGGGCGTATAGTGCATCCTGGAAACCCATCAGGCCCAGGCCCACGGGGCGGTGCCTGAAGTTGGAGGTCTCCGCCTGGGGCACCGAGTAGTAATTGATGTCGATGACGTTATCCAGCATCCGCACCGCGGTGCGCACGGTACGCTCCAGTTTGGCGTGGTCCAGGGCGCCGTCCACGATGTGCTGGGCGAGGTTGACCGACCCCAGGTTGCACACCGCGATTTCCTCGCGGCTGGTGTTCAGGGTGATCTCGGTGCACAGGTTGGAGGAGTGCACCACCCCGACGTGCTGCTGCGGGCTGCGCAGGTTGCACGGGTCCTTGAAGGTCATCCAGGGGTGGCCGGTCTCGAACAGCATCGACAGCATCTTGCGCCACAGATCCTGGGCGCGCACGGTCTTGTGCAGTTTCAGACGGCCGTCGGCGGCCATGCGCTCGTATTCCGCGTAGCGGCTCTCGAAGGCGGCGCCGTAGAGGTCGTGCAGATCAGGCACGTCGCTGGGGGAGAACAGGGTCCAGCTGCCGTCCTGGAATACGCGCTTCATGAACAGGTCCGGCACCCAGTTGGCGGTATTCATGTCATGGGTGCGGCGGCGGTCGTCGCCCGTGTTCTTGCGCAGTTCGAGGAATTCCTCGATGTCCAGGTGCCAGGTTTCGAGGTAGGCGCAGACCGCGCCCTTGCGCTTGCCGCCCTGGTTGACTGCCACAGCGGTATCGTTGACCACTTTGAGGAAGGGCACCACGCCCTGGCTCTTGCCGTTGGTGCCCTTGATGTAGGCGCCCAGTGCACGCACAGGGGTCCAGTCATTGCCGAGGCCGCCCGCCCACTTGGAGAGCATGGCGTTGTCGTGGATGGCGCCGAAGATGCCGTCGAGATCGTCCGGTACCGTGGTCAGGTAGCAGGAGGACAACTGCGGGCGCAGGGTGCCGGCGTTGAACAGGGTCGGCGTCGAGCTCATGTAGTCGAAGGAGGACAGCAGTTCATAGAACTCGATGGCCCGTGAGTTGCGGTCGTCCTCGCGCGCGGCCAGGCCCATGGCCACGCGCATGAAGAACACCTGCGGCAGTTCGTAGCGTACGCCGTCGCTGTGGATGAAGTAACGGTCGTACAGGGTCTGCAGGCCCAGGTAGGTGAACTGTGCGTCGCGCTCCGGGCGCAGGGCCTGGCCCAGGCGTGCCAGGTCGTAGTCGGCCAGGGCCGGGTCCAGTTGCTCCAGCGCGATGCCCTTTTCCACATAGGCGGCCAGGGCGCGCGGGTAGTGCGTGGCCATGTCGGCCTGGGTGGCGGACGCGGCCACGCCGAGGAAGCCCAGGGCCTCGGCGCGCAGCTGGTCAAGCAGCAGGCGCGCGGTCACAAAGCTGTAGTTGGGCTCCTTCTCGACCAGGGTGCGCGCGGTGATCACCAGCGAGGTGTTGAGCTCGTTCAGGGGAACGCCGTCGTACAGGTTCTTCAGTGCCTCGTCCAGCACCATGCGGGCATCGACCCCGGCCAGGCCCTCGCAGGCCTCGGCCACGATAGTTTCCAGGCGGCCGAGATCGAGGGGTTCGCGGGAGCCATCCGCGAGGCTCACGTGCAGGCTGGGATGGGTCTTGGTCGCCGGGGCCGACTCGCGCGCAGCGCGCTGGCGTGCGTGCTCCTCGCGATAGATGACATAGGAGCGCGCCACCTTCTGCTCGCCGCTGCGCATCAGCGCCAGTTCGACCTGATCCTGGATGTCCTCGATATGCAGGGTGCCGCCCGAGGGCATGCGTCGCTGAAAGGTCGCCGAGACCTGGGCGGTGAGCTTGGCCACCGTCTCGTGGATGCGGCTCGATGCAGCGGCGGTGCCGCCCTCGACGGCGAGGAAGGCCTTGGTGATGGCCACGGCGATCTTGCTGTCGTCATAGCTGACCACGGTGCCATTGCGCTTGATCACCCGCAGCTGGCCCGGTGCCGTGGCCTGGGGGGCGGCGCCGGTAGTGGTGGGGGCGGGCCGGGAGGTGGTGGTGCCGGGGCTGGGGTCGGTCTCTGTGTACATGGGGTCTCCAGGGCGCTCTGCGGTAGTGTTCAGGCCATGCGGGAATGGGGTCGTTCAGCGGGCAAAAACCCAATATATAGGGCCTGCTCCGCAATCAGCCACAAGATAGAGCCCCTGAGAGGTGGATGCAAGGGTGAAAATAACGGGGCAACTTGTGGATAAGGTGTGGATCGTTGTGCGGGTCTGTGACTGCTTACCGGGAGGCCCGCGTGGGGCGCGGGATGGGCCGTCGAAGCGGGTCATAACCCGGCATCAACGATTTTTTCATAAGGCGGTGCTTTTGTTATAAGCGCGGTTCTCTGTGCCTTCGCCGCGGCGAAAGGCAATCAGGTGTTCCACCCCGGCGCGGATGCATACGGTGTCCTCCACCAGGTAGTCGTGGTGGCTGGGCAGGAGTGCCTCCACCAGGCTGCCGGTGGGCAGGCGCAGGGTGTACAGGGTGGCGCTGCCGGAGAAGACCTTCTTGACCACCTGGGCGGGGATGCCACGCTCGTCGAGGGTGACATCGTCCGGCCGCAGCAACACCTCCACCGGTGTTTCGAGGGGCCAGGTATAGGTGCGCTGGCCATGGATCTCGCCCAGCTCGGTGAGCACGGTGTGCGGCCCGCTGAGGGTTCCCGGGAGAAAGCAGCCCTGCCCGATGAAATCCGCAACAAAGCGGTTGCTGGGTTCGTGGTAGAGGTTGAAAGCGGTGTCCCACTGCTGCAGGCGCCCCTGGTGCAGCAGGCCGATGCGGTCGCCGAAGGCAAAGGCCTCGTCCTGGTCATGGGTCACCAGGATGGCGCTGATGCCGTATTGCTTGAGGATGTCCCGCACCTCGAGGTTGAGCTTGCGGCGCAGTTCCACGTCGAGGTTGGAGAATGGTTCGTCGAGCAGCAGCAGACGTGGTCCGGTAGCCATGGCGCGGGCCAGGGCGACACGCTGCTGCTGGCCGCCAGAGAGCTCGTGCGGGTAGCGCGCCTCCACGCTCTCCAGACGCACCAGGTCGAGCAGGGCACCGACGATGCGACGCTGCCGTGCCGCAGGCAGCTTGCGCAGGCCGAAGGCGATATTGTCGAACACACTGAGGTGCGGAAACAGGGCGTAGTCCTGGAACACCATGCCGACGCGGCGCTGCTCCGGAGGCACTTGCACGGTGGGGCTGCTGAGCACGGCGCCATCGAGCAGGATCTCCCCGGCACTGACCCGCTGGAAGCCGGCAATAGCGCGCAGGGCGGTGGTCTTGCCGCAGCCGGAGGGGCCGAGCAGGCAGCAGATGTCCCCTTCGTCGATATGAAAGCTGAGGCTCTCCAGGACCGGAGCTTCCTCGTAGCGACACTCGACCTGGCGCAGATCAAGCACGGTCGGCCTGTGTGCCGGAGGTCAGCAGGAATTCGATCAGCGCCTTCTGCGCATGCAGCCGGTTTTCGGCTTCGTCCCAGATCACGCTGGCCGGGTCTTCCATCAGCTCGGCGCTGATTTCCTCGCCGCGGTGCGCGGGCAGGCAGTGCATGTACAGGGCGTCCGGTGCAGCCAGCACGAGCAGTTCGCGGTTCAGCTGGAAGCCGCGGAAGCGCTCCAGGCGTTCCGCCTGTTCATGTTCCTGGCCCATTGAGGCCCAGACATCCGTCACCAGCAGGTGTGCGCCGCGCACTGCCGCCACCGGGTCGTGACCAAGGCTGACCCGGTCGCTGTTGGCTGCGACCAGGTCGGCACGGGGTTCGAAACCCGGCGGGCAGGCGATGCGCAGCTCGAAGTCGAACTGCCGCGCGGCATTGATGTACGACTGGCACATGTTATTGCCGTCACCGACCCAGGCCACGGTGCGGCCCTGGATACTGCCGCGGTGTTCCTGGAAGGTCTGCATGTCGGCGAGCAGCTGGCAGGGGTGGAAGTCGTCGGTGAGGGCGTTGATCACCGGAACTTTAGAGTAGCGCGCAAAACGCTCGACTTTTTCGTGCTCAAAGGTACGGATCATGATGATGTCCACCATCGAGGACAGCACCCGGGCGCTGTCCTCGATGGGCTCGCCGCGGCCCAGCTGGGTGTCCTTGGGGGACAGGAACATGGCGTGGCCGCCGAGCTGCGCCATGCCGGCCTCGAAGGAGACGCGGGTGCGTGTCGAGGACTTCTCGAAAATCATGCCCAGGATACGATGGCGAAAGATGTCGGAGTAGCGGCCGGCGTGGTGCTCGGCCTTGAGCACCCGGGCGCGCTCGAGAATGCCGCGGAGCTCATCGGGGCTGCAGTCCAGCAAGGTCAGGAAATGTCGTACGGCCATGGCTTGTCCTCGAGCCGGCAACGCCCGCCGGTCGCTTATCCGGGCGCTTCGCAGAACGCCTCGATCAGTGGGCAGAGGGTATCGATCAGATGTTGCGAGGCTTCGCGCTGGATGATCAGCGGCGGCAGCAGGCGCACCACCTGGTCCGCGGTGACATTGATCAGCAGGCCCTGCTCCAGGGCGCGCCCGACCAGCTCCCCGCAGGGGCGCTCCAGTTCGATGCCGAGCATCAGGCCGAGGCCGCGCACATCGCGCACCCCTGCGACATCGCTGAGGCGGCGTTGCAGGGCCTCCAGCAGGAAGGCGCCCTCGCGGGCGGCATGGCCGATGAGGTCGTCACCGACCAGGGTATCGACCACTGCCAGGGCCACGGCGCAGGCCAGCGGGTTGCCGCCGAAGGTGGAGCCGTGGTTGCCGGGCTGAAACACGCCTGCCGCCTCACCCCGGGCCAGGCAGGCACCGATCGGCAGGCCGTTGCCCAGCCCTTTCGCCGTGGCGACCACATCCGGCAGGATATCGTCATGCTGATAGGCGAAGTAGCGGCCGGTGCGGCCATTGCCCGATTGCACCTCGTCCAGCATCAGCAGCCAGCCGCGTTCATCGCAGAACTGGCGCAGGCGGCGCAGGAAGCCCTCGGGGGGCAGGTTGATACCGCCCTCACCCTGGACCGGTTCCAGCAGGACCGCGACCACGCCGGGGTTGTTGTTGCCGATGTTGTGCAGGGCCTGCAGGTCACCAAAGGGGGCACGAATGAAGCCTGCCACCAGGGGCTCGAAGCCGGCCTGGATCTTGCGGCTGCCCGAGGCGGTCAGTGTCGCCAGGGTACGGCCGTGGAACGCCTTCTCGAAGACCACGATGCTGGGTCGCTCGACACCGCGGCGGTGGCCGTACAGGCGCGCCAGCTTGATGGCCGCCTCATTGGCCTCGGCGCCGGAGTTGCAGAAGAACGCTTGCTCCATGCCGGAGGCGCGGCACAGCGCTTCCGCGAGGGCCTGCTGGTGCTCGATGCTGTACAGGTTCGAGGTATGGATCAGGCGCCCGCCCTGCTCGCACAGGGTGCGGGTGACGCGGGGGTGGGCGTGCCCGAGGGCATTGACGCCGACGCCACTGATGGCGTCGAGGTAGCGGCGCCCCGCCGTATCATACAGCCACACACCCTCGCCGTGGTTGAAGCTCACGGGCAGGCGGCCGTAGGTAGTCATCAGGCCCGGTGCAGGGGAGCTGGAGCCGGCGTTTCCCGGTTGTGTGGTGCTCCCCGATTGTGCGGTACTCATTGGTGCGCTCCGTAGTGCGTGCAGAAACGCAAAAACGCAAAAAGGCAGCGAAGTGTCCTGTCCCGGCCACTGGAGCTGCCCCGAAGAATCGCGCATAATAGCCAGCCGTGCACCGGGTGGCAACCGCTTTTCGGCGGCGTCGGTGCCCCCCAGTCAGCCCGCTCAGGCCGTCATGTCCGCAGCGCTTCCCGTCTTTGATCCCGTGCAGTTGAGCGTCTTTGGCAGCCGCCTCGAGGCCGCCTGTGAAGAGATGGGCGCGGTCCTGGCGCGCTCGGCGTTTTCCCCCAATATCAAGGATCGCCTGGACTTCTCCTGTGCGCTGTTCGATGCCGCAGGTGAGCTGGTGGCCCAGGCGGCGCACATTCCCGTGCACCTGGGCAGCATGGCCTTCGCCATGCGCGATATCGTCGGTGCTGTGCACTGGGCGCCCGGTGACATGGTGGTGCTCAACGACCCCTTTCTCGGCGGCACCCATCTGCCGGACATCACCCTGATTGCCCCGCTGTTCGTCGATGGTCACATCGTTGCCTTCGTGGCCAATCGCGCTCACCACGCCAGTATCGGTGCCAGCAGTCCCGGCTCGATGCCTCTGTCGCGCAGCCTCGATGAGGAGGGGGTGGTAATTCCCCCGACCCATCTGCTGCGCGCCGGCGAGGTGCAGGCGGCGGTCCTGCGACGCCTCGCTGGGGACGCCGGCGACGCCGATTTCCAGGCGCAGATCAGCGCAAACCGGGTGGGTCTGGCGCGCCTGCGAGCCTTGCTGGATACCCTCGGCAGTGAGCGCGTCGCGGTGGGCATGGCCCAGCTCAATGACTACGCCGAGCAGTTGGCGCTGGCCGAGCTGGCGGGGCTGCCCGCCGGTCATGCCCGGGCCGAGGACTGGATGGATGATGACGGCCTCGGGGGCGTCGACCTGCCGCTGCGGGTGCACCTGATGCTGGATGCGGAGGGCCTGCACGCGGACTTCGCCGGTACCGGCCCCCAGGTGCGGGGTAACATCAACTGCCCGCTGTCGGTGACCGCCGCGGCGCTGTACTACGTCTTTCGCTGCCTGATGCCGGCCCATGCTCCGGCCTGTGCAGGATTGTTCCGGCCATTGCGCATCACGGCTCCCGAGGGCTGCCTGGTCAACGCGCGGCGTCCCGCGGCCGTTGCCGCGGGTAACGTCGAGACCTCGATGCGGCTGGTCGATGTGATCATCGCCGCCCTCGCCACGCTGTTGCCGGAGCGCGTTTGCGCCGCTGCCCACGGCAGTATGAACAATATCGCCATGGGTGTGTCGGGTGCCGGTGCCTGGGATTACTACGAAACCATGGGGGGTGGCCTCGGTGGCAGTCCCGCGGGTCCCGGGCCCGGTGGCGTGC
>JBJHBY010000029.1:0-21641 GCA_050485745.1 Gammaproteobacteria bacterium
ATCAACTGCTCGGCGAGCCGCGCTTTGCCGAACTTTTTCATCAGAAGCTGGAACAGCTGCGTGCCAATCTCGATCGCCTCGCGCGCATGCCCGAGGCTGGCGAGGCCAGCGTCACCCTGGCGGCCCGGGTCGGGCTGATGAGCAGCGCCGGTGAACACCTGGTGGCCGGGGCAAGCCATCCGGCGCGGGCGCAGCAGGTGGATAGCCTGTTGCAGCGCAGCTACGAACTGTCGGCCGATCTCGGTGGCCAGATCGAGACGGCCATGCAGCGATCCCTCGCCGAGGGTGAAGATCAGTTCAATGCGGTGGTGGCGCGCCTCACTCTGATCGGCTTTCTGGCCATCCCCGGGACTGTGTTGCTGGTCGCCATCGGCTGCCTGACCATTTCCGTGCCCCTGCGCCGGCTGGCGACGGCCATTCATGACCTCGGGCTGCGACGCTGGCAGGAACCGGTTTCAATTCGCGGGCCAGTGGATTTCGTCGAACTCGGGGAGCGACTGGAGTGGATGCGGCGCGAGCTGCTCACTTCGGAGCAGCACAAGCAGAATTTTCTGCGCCACATCACCCACGAGCTGAAGAGTCCGCTGTCCGCGGTGATGGAAGCTGGCGCCCTGCTCGCCGAGCGCATCCCCGGGGAATTGACCGAGGCGCAGCAGCGGGTGCTGGAGATCCTGCAGGACAACGCCGAGAGCCTGCAGGAACTGATCCAGCAATTGCTGGACTACAACGCCGTGACCCATGGCGTCGAGCGACGCGTGGAGTGCGTCGATGTGGCCGCGAGGAGCGCAGCGCAGAAGGTGCGCTACGAAGCGCTGGCCCGGGAGCAGGATATTCGTTGGTGCCTGCCGTCCACACCCCTGTCCATCAAGACGGATGCCCTGATGCTCGATATGGTGCTGGGTAACCTGGTGTCGAACGCCTTTCATTTCTCGCCCGCGGGTGGCGAAATCCGGTTCGACTGGGGGCAGGATGGGCACAGCTGGTGGTGGTCGATTTCTGACCAGGGGCCCGGTGTTCCCGAGTCGGAGCGGGCCAGTATCTTTGAGCCGTTTGTGCAGGGTCGCGCGCGGCGGCGCGGACCGCTCAAGGGCAGTGGCATTGGTCTGGCGATCGTGGATGAATGCCTGCGCGCCATGAAGGGGCGTGTCGAGATCAGCACACCCATGGGCGGAGGCAGTTGTTTCCGCATCGAATGCCCGCTGGACCCGAACGGAGAGCACGCATGAAAAGCCCGCACTGGAAACCGGTAACGGAGATATTGGCTTTTCTCCTGTTGGCCGCACTCCTGCTTGGAGGGTGCGCGGGCGGTGGCGGAGCCAGTCCCGCCGGCGAGGTCACGGAGTCACTGGATCCGGATGCTCCAGAGCGGTTCGCCGCGCGCTGCGACGAGCCGGTTGTGGAGCCCGTGGGCGTGCTCGAGTGGCGCGCTCGCCTGTGCGCCGCGTCCGCCGAGGATGAAGCCCGGGCCACGGCGCTGAAGCAAGAGGGGGAGATGTTCGAGCAACTCTTGCTGCTCAGCTGCGACCCCTACACGCATCGTCTGGCGCTGGCCGAGGCGCTGCGGCTGGCCAATGGCAAGGGGTATGACTGGCCGCGGGAGCAGCGTGCGTTCATCAGTCTGTTGACGGACAGCCATCAGGCGATCGATGCCCTGGAAGGTGAGCGTCGCGAGCTGGAGTCCAGGCTCGAGGACACTATCCGGGGTATTCGCAACATTGAGGAGTCCATCGGCGCCCGCTCGGGCAATGGCAATGATCGGCACGCACCGCGCCGGGATGATGACGCGGAGGAGCGCTCCGGTGCCTGGTAAGCCCTATGTGCTTCTGGTTGACGACGATCCGGGCTTGCTCGATCTGCTGGCCATGCGCCTTTCCGCCGAGGGTTATGAAACCACAGGGGTTGCCAGTGCCGGGGAGGCGCTGGATTGCATCGCGACGCGCTACCCGGATGCGGTCATCACCGATTTGCGCATGGATGGCATGGATGGCATGGCCCTGTTTCAGCGTGTGCAGGAGCGCTGGCCGGCGCTGCCGGTGATCATCCTCACTGCCCACGGTTCGATTCGCGAGGCCGTGCAGGCAACCCAGCAGGGTGTGTTCTCCTTCCTGACCAAGCCTGTGGCCAGGGACGAGCTGCTGACGACTGTGGCCCGGGCTGTGGAGGTGAATGCCGCCACGCCAGAGGCTGGGGCGGCCTGGCGTGGCAGCATTGTGACCCGCAGTGCCAGGATGCACCATCTTCTGGAACAGGCCCGGCTGGTTGCGCAGCGTGATGTCAACGTGCTGATCAGTGGCGAGAGCGGTACCGGCAAGGAGCTGCTGGCCCGGGCCATCCACGAGGCCAGTCATCGTCGCGGAGGCGCCTTTGTCGCTGTCAACTGCAGTGCCATTCCCGAGAATCTGCTGGAGTCTGAGCTGTTCGGTCACGTCAAGGGTGCATTCACCGGTGCCTCCAGGGATCATCCCGGCCTGTTTGTCAGCGCCAGCGGCGGCAGCCTGTTCCTCGACGAGATCGGTGACATGCCATTGATGCTGCAGTCCAAGCTGTTGCGGGTGCTGCAGGAGCGCTGTGTGCGTCCAGTGGGTGGGACCCGCGACCGTGACATCGACGTGCGCATTCTCTCCGCCACCCATTGCGATCTGGACCTGGCTGTGCGCGAGGGGCGCTTTCGCGAGGATCTGTTCTACCGCCTGAATGTGGTCAATCTGCATCTGCCCGCACTGCAGGAGCGCAAGGAGGACGTCGCCCTGTTGGCCAACCACTTTTTGCAGGATATTGCCCGACAGCAGGGAGAGGAACCACGACAGCTGGCGCCCGAGGCCATGGCCGAGTTGATCGGCTATCGGTGGCCGGGGAATATCCGCCAGCTGCAGAACGTGATGGAGCGACTCGTGGCCTTGTCGGTCTCCCCCGTCATCGCCCGCAGCCAGGTTCTCAACGCCCTCCCGGATGAGAGGGTGGACGCAGCGGTTTCACTCAGCGAGGCCAAGAAAGCCTTTGAGAGGGATTATGTACTGCGCCTGCTGCAGGCGACTGCGGGCAATGTGTCTGAAGCGGCGCGCCAGGCGGGGCGCAACCGCTCCGATTTCTACAAGATCATCCAGCGTCATGGTATCGCGGTGGAGCATTTCAAGTAGTCGCCGATGAGTTGCGGGGTGGTTGTTCCCAGGTCTGGTCTTCGAGATAGCAATAACCGGACAGGCCCGTGACCAATTCGTCCAGATATGCGGCCTGGGTATCCGGGGGGAGTTCGCTCTGCTCGAGTTTGCGGCGGTAGGTTTCGGGGAGCTGCTGCGGATCGAAGTCGACATAGCGCAGCATGTCCGAGACGGAATCCCCTTGCAGGGGATTGAGCAGCTGGTAGCTGCCGTCCTCGTCGAGCTCGACATGGACGGAGTGGGTGTCACCAAACAGGTTGTGCATGTCCCCGAGGATTTCCTGGTAGGCGCCGACCATGAAAATACCGATCAGCTGCGGGCCGTCGCCCTCGTGAGCGGGCAGTGGCAGCGTGGTCTCGATGCCCTCGCCATCCACATAGCGTTCGATCTTGCCGTCGGAGTCGCAGGTGATGTCCTGGAGTACGCCGCGCCGTGCCGGGCGCCGATGCAATTCACTCAGCGGCAGCACCGGAAAAATCTGGTCGATGGCCCAGGCATCCGGCAGGGACTGGAACAGGGAAAAATTACAGAAAACTTTCTCCGCCAGCTTTTCATTCAGTTCATTGATGACTTCCGCGTGTACCCCCGGGTTGCGTTGCAGAACCTCGCGTACCCGGTGGCAGCAGGCGAAGTAGATCTCCTCCGCGCGTGCCCATTGGCGCAGGTCGATCTGGCCGTTGACGTACATACTCTTGGCTTCGTCGATGTAGTACACCGCATCGTGATAGACCTCCAGCGCCGTGCGGCGTGAAATGTTGCCGAGCGCGCGCCCCAAGTCCTGCAGGACCATTGGCTCGCTGGTATCCACCGGGGCAGGCTGTGACAGCCCCGGCGCCGGTTCGACCTCGATGATGTTGGTGATCAGCACTGCGTGATGTGCGGTCAGTGCGCGGCCGGATTCCGAAATGATATTGGGGTGAGGCAGGTTGCGCTCGGCGCAGATGTCCGCCAGGGAAGACACCACCTTGTTGGCATACTCCTGCACCGAATAGTTGATCGAGCAGTAGGAGCGGCTGTTGGTGCCCTCGTAATCGACACCCAACCCCCCGCCGACGTCGACCCAGGATACCGGTACACCCATCTCGTAGAGAGCCGCGAAGTAGCGGGAGCATTCGCGCAGTGCGCGCTGGATGTCGTGGATGTTGGCCAGCTGCGAGCCGAGGTGGTAGTGCAGCAGCTGTAGTGATTGCAGCGCATCGGCTTCGCGCAGTGCTTCGATGAGGTGCAGGATCTGGCTGGCGGAGAGGCCGAACTTGGACTTCTCGCCACCCGAGTTCTGCCAGTTGCCCTTGCCGACCGAGGCCAGGCGCACCCGCACCCCGAGTCGCGGTTGCACGCCCATGGCCCTGGCCTCGCGCAGCACCATCGCCAGTTCGGACTGCTTCTCCAGCACGATGAACACGGTGTGGCCGATGTGCTCGGCGATCAGTGCGGCACGGATGTACTCACTGTCCTTGTAGCCGTTGCAGACAATCACCGAGCCCGGCTTGGCAATGCCGAGTACCGCCATCAGTTCGGGCTTGGAGCCGGCCTCGAGCCCGAAGCGCTCGCGCCCACCGTACTTCAGCAACTGCTCGACCACATCGTGCTGCTGGTTGACCTTGATCGGGTAGACCGCCCGGTACTGGCCCTCGTACCCAAAGCGCTGCCGGGCACGCTCGAATGCGTTGCACAGGGCGTCGATGCGGTCGTGAAGAATGTCGTTGAAGCGCACCAGCAGCGGCAGGTGCAGGCCCTGCTGCTGCATACTGGCGACCATGCGCGGCAGGTTGACCTCGACGCCCGGGCGATCCGCGTCAGGGTAGGCAACCAGCTCGCCGTGGTCATTGATATCGAAGTAGCCATCGCTCCAGCGGGCAATGTTGTACAGATCTCGGGCGTCGTCGATGGTCCAGGGCATGGGTTTCCTCGGTGGTTTCTCGGCGGTTCAGAACCACAGGCCGTTGCGGGGCAGTGCCGCCTCGACGTCGCGCAGCGTCCTGCGATAGTGGGGGCTGTCGGCGTCCAGGCGCACTGCTTCGCGGGCCGGGGCGAGCGCATCTGCGGCTCGCTGCAGACGCAACAGGGTATAGGCCAGGTTGTTGAAGGCCGCGGCGGAGTCGGGGTGGATTTCGGTGGTCTTGCGAAAGGCCTGCTCGGCGAGATCCAGATCACCCAGGGCATACGCACTGTTGCCGAGCCCGATCAGCAGGGGCAGCGCGTCGGGCCAGCGACGCAGCCCGGTGGCATAGGCCGCCTGCGCCTGGGGCAATGGGCCGGTGCTTTCCAGTGCCACCGCGGCTTCGATGAAGCGTTCGCGCTCGGCACTGGCGGGGAGCCGACCCGGCGGCAGAACCAGAAGCGCCCAATGCTCACCCCGGGCCCAGGTACGCTCGAAGGTGCGCAGGGACATTACCTGGCGGCGCTCGGTACCGGAGCGCAGGGTCAACGTCTGGCGCTCGAGGTCGTAGCCCACGACGACGGCGTAGTGCCATACCGGGTGCCAGCCGAGGCCGAGATTCTGCAGCACCAGAACGGGCGTGCCTGCGGCGACCTCCTGCAGCAGATTTTGCAGCCGGGGTGTCATCTCGTAGGCCAGGAAGCCATGCTGCCTGGCCGCGGCTCGCAGTTCGATCTGCAGGCTGCCGCGCCGGCCGGGCAGGTAGACTTCGGGCACCAGGTCATCGGGGGTGATGTCGAGCCCTGCGGCCCCCAGGCTGGTGGCGAGCGCGGCGGGACCGCACTGGTAGGCCTCCTGGGGGAAGAAGGGCACGTCCTCGAGCTCAACCTGGCGCGGCAGGGGGGGCGGCTCGGCCAGCAGCAGTTCGCGGGTCTGGGGTGTGCCGCTGCATGCGCTGAGCAGCAGCAGGAGAACGAGCAGTGCGCCCCCCGTGGGGCGGGCGCCGCAGGCTGGAGACACGCGGGCCTACTGTACCGAGCGGGTGAACGGGAAGACCTTGGTGAAGCCGAGGATGTCGGTGATCAGCAGGATGACGAAGACCGCGAAGACAATACCGAGAATACCGGCGCCCGCGGGCATGTTGTCGATATTGCTGGCCAGCTGGCTCACTTCCTGGTCGGTCATCGCTTGCACCCGGGCGGTGGCGGCATCGACACTCAGCCCCTGACGGGAGAGGATGTCGCGCACGTCGTCACGCTGCAGGAAATCCATGACCCGATCGCGGTCCTGGCGCGCCTGAGCTGTGCTGACCACTTCATGGGTGGGCACAAGGCCGGCGTGAACCGACTGCATGGGCAGGAACAGGCCCAGCATGCAGACGACGAGGGCGCGGCTGGTATTGCGCATCACACGGGTATTCAGCATGGTGTCTCTCCTTGCATGATTGTTGGAGTGGTGCCGCACCATTTTTACACAAGCCCGCGGGCGGGGAAACGTCGGGGTTCACAGATGCCGGGCACGGCCTGGCGGTTATCGGCAGCGAGGAGGTCCGGGATGAGTATTCAGGAGGGGGAAAGCCGCAGTGAGGCTCTGCGGGCGCTGATTGCGGCGGTGCCCGCGGATTTTGCCGGCGCCGGCGATGACTACCACCGGGTGCGCGAGCGCATGGCGCCGTTTCACGGTGCGCCGACGGCGCCCGACACCGAGATCAGCCGGCGCAGTCTGGGCGGCGTGCCGGTGGCCTGGGTCTGTACCCCGGAAGGGCGCGAACAGCGGCGCGCCCTGTTGTTCTGCCACGGCGGTGCCTTCGTGTCCTGTGATCTCGATGCCTACCTGTTTTATGCGGAAATCATTGCCCGTGAGCTGGCGGCGCGGGTTCTTCTGGTGGACTATCGTCTGGCACCGGAGCATCCCTGGCCCGCTGCCCTGGACGACTGCACGGCGGTGTATCGCGAACTGCTTGCCCTGGGTCAGGACCCCTCGAGCCTGGGCCTGATCGGCGACTCCTGTGGTGGCGGCCTGGCGCTGGCGACACTGCATCGTGCCCGTGCCGAGGGCCTTTCCCAGCCCGCCTGCCTGATCGGTCTGTCGGCCTGGCTGGATCTGGAGCCCCCGGTGGATGCGGTACCGGAGCCGTTTATCAACGCCGACTGGATGCGTGCCCGTGCCCGCGATTACCTGGGTTCACAGGGGCGCATCGAGGACCCGTTCGCCTCCCCGGGCCGGGGTGATGCCACGGGCCTGCCGGCCCTGTACTTCAGCGTCGGCGAGACCGACATCACCCGGAGCGCTGCCCAGGCGTTCGTGGATCGCGCCAGGGCCGGTGGCGGTGAGGCGGTACTCGACGTCGCCGCAGGCGGGGTTCACGGCTTCCAGGGTCTGGTGAACAGCGCCGTCCCCGAGGCCATGGACGCCTGGCGGCGTCTGCGCCAATGGACTGATCGGCACTTGCCCACTGCACCTGTGGGCGGAATGTGAGGAGGGCAATGCCATGAGCGCTTTCATCCTTGCCCTGGACCAGGGCACCACCAGTTCACGGGCGATTCTGTTCGATGCCGCGGGCCGGCCCGTGGCCACCGCTCAGCAGGAGATTGCCCAGCACTACCCCCAGCCGGGCTGGGTCGAGCACGATCCGCTGGAGATCTGGCAAAGCCAGTGGGACACCGCCCTTGAGGTACTGCGCGAAAGCCGCGTCAGCGCCCGCGATATTGCCGCCATCGGCATCAGCAACCAGCGTGAGACCACCCTGCTGTGGGATCGCGCCAGTGGTCGCCCCCTGCACCCGGCCATTGTCTGGCAATGCCGGCGCACCGAGCCCCTGTGCCAGCGTTTGCGCAGCACCGGTTTCGACCAGGAGATCCGGCGCCGTACCGGCCTGGTGACCGATGCCTATTTCTCCGCCACCAAGCTGGCCTGGTTGCTGCAGCACGTCCCTGACGCACGGCGGCGTGCCGAAGCCGGAGAGCTGGCGTTCGGCACCGTGGACAGCTGGCTGATCTGGCAACTGACAGCGGGCCGGGTCCACGCCACGGATGTCAGTAATGCCTCACGCACCATGCTCTGGAACATCCACGAGGGCGACTGGGACGAGCTGATTCTGCGCGAGCTGGATATTCCCCGGGCCCTGCTGCCGGAGGTCAGGTCCTCCTGCGGTGATTTCGGTGAAAGCCATCTGTTCGGCAGCCCGCTGCCGATTGCCGGGGTGCTGGGCGACCAACAGGCCGCGACCTTCGGGCAGGGGTGTTTCGCACCGGGCCAGGCCAAGAACACCTACGGCACCGGCTGCTTCCTGATGATGAACACGGGTACGGAACCGGTGGTCTCGGAGCGGGGCCTGCTGACCACCGTGGGTTGGCGCACGGGGCAGGACCAGGAACTGATCTATGCCCTGGAGGGGGGCATCTTCGTGGCTGGAGCGGTCGTGCAGTGGCTGCGTGACGAGCTTGGCATTATCCGCCAGTCCGCCGATATCGAGGCACTGGCGGCGGCAGTGCCGGACAGCGGCGGTGTCTTTGTGGTGCCCGCTTTTGTCGGCCTCGGTGCGCCCTGGTGGGACCCCCAGGCCCGGGGGGCGGTGCTGGGTCTGAGTCGCGGCAGCAACCGGCATCACCTGGCCCGGGCGGCGCTGGAGTCGATTGCCCTGCAGACGGTGGATGTGCTGGAGGCGATGGCAGCTGATTCCGGTGTGCGCCTGCAGTCCCTGCGGGTGGACGGGGGTGCCACCGCCAATAATCTGCTGATGCAGATCCAGGCGGACCTGCTTGGCATCCCGGTGGAGCGCCCCGCCTGCACCGAGCTCACCGCCCTCGGCGCTGCCCGTGTGGCGGGTGTTGGCACTGGCTTCTGGCGGTTTGACGACCTTGCCCGGGGCGAACCCGAGGAGCGTGTGTTCGAGCCCGGAATGTCAGACGATCAGCGTCAGTCGCTGCTTGCGGGCTGGCACCGTGCCGTGTCACGCAGTCGCGGCTGGGCGGAGGAAGAAGCGCCGTCCGGGGGTGGTACATGAGATGGTTTGAGGCGGGTAACAAAAAAGGCGCCCCGGAGGGCGCCACAAAAACGCGCTGCATGAACACACTGCATGAACACACAACAAGAGACACTGGATGCACAGTACAGTGACAACAGCATAGGACTGCGGGAACACCGAAAAAATCCGTAGATGCCACTACGGACAAGTACGTAGCCCGGTGACAGGTGGATCATCAAGGTGCCTCTGACCGACTCCGCCGGGGGCGGTCAGAGGTGCCTTAACCATTTCGCAATGATTGGGGCGATCGCGGAGCTCTATAATCCGGGGATTGGTCATTCCCGGTTGACTTCCGCGGTATGCTGCCGTGGTTGCCACCACCCACAGCAAGGACGGAACTGCCCCATGCGTATCGATCTCAGTGGCCAGGTTGGCCTGGTCACCGGCGCTGCCTCCGGCATTGGTGCCGCCATTGCACGACAGCTCATCGAGGCCGGCGCCAGCGTGCTGCTCACCGACCTCAACGATGCTGCCGGTTCTGCCCTCGCGGCTGAGCTGGGTGAACGTGCCCGCTATCGGCACTGCGATGTGACAAGGCTGGAAGACGTCGATGCGGCCTGTACGGATGCGGTGGCGGCCTTTGGCAAGCTGACCATCCTGGTCAACAATGCCGGCCTCGGCAGCCTCGGAGAGTGTTCCACCCTGCCCCTGGACGAGTGGCACAAGGTCATCGACGTCAACCTGCACGGTGTGTTCCACGGCTGTCGGGTCGGAGTCCCGCACCTGAAGGCGGCGGGGGGCGGCAGCATCATCAATACGGCGTCGCTGTCCGGCGTCCGTGCCGACCATGGTTTCGCGGCCTACAATGCCGCCAAGGCCGCGGTGATCAACCTCACCCGCACCCTGGCACTGGATCACGGCAAGGAGGGTATCCGTGCCAACGCCATCTGTCCGGGCTGGATCGATACACCCCTGACCGAGGGCACGAAACTGTTCGAGCCCATTGCCGAGGCCTGGCGCCAGGCCATCCCCCTGGGGCGGGCCGGCACTGCGGAGGAGGTGGCCAATCTGGCCGTCTTCCTGGCCTCGCCTCTGGCCAGCTACATCACCGGTGCCGCCATGCTGGTCGACGGCGGGCTGGGCGTGAGCAATGGCCAGCCCAATATTCCACGTATCCTGGCAGGAGCATGACCCCATGAATACCAAACCGGAGTTCACACCCTACACGCAGCGCCAGGAACGCTTCGGCGAGTTCTTCATCAAGAATCTGGGCAGCATGCAGGTCCGCGTCTACGAGTGGACCGGCGGGCGCCTCTGGAATACCTTCCTCAAGGCGCCCTGTGCCATTCTCACCACCACCGGTCGCAAGTCTGGCAAGCCGCGCAAGGTGCCGCTGCTCTTCATGGAGGACGGCGACCGGGTGGTTATGGTGGCGTCCAAGGGTGGCATGAGCCGGCCACCGATCTGGTATCACAACCTGTGCGCCAACCCGGAGGCCACCATCCAGATCGGCAAGCGCAAGCGCCGCATGGTGGCCCGTGAGGCCACGCCGGAAGAAGAGGCAGTGCTGTGGCCTCGCCTTGAGGCGATCTACCCGGGCTACGCCGAATACCGTGCGCGCTGCGAGGGGGTGCGGCACATTCCGGTGATGATTTTCGAGTAGGCCGGGTTAGCCGCTGCGCGGCGTAACCCAGCGTCACTACCGAAGGTACATGATCTGTGGAATCTCTCACGCAGCTCCCCGGGGGATAGCGCCGAACCCGGGCACGGCACGGGTTCCCGTGAAGGTGGTGACGCTGGGTTACGCGGCGGAGCCGCTAACCCCGCCTACGGACACATGGAGGCCCATGATGGCATTCGCCCGTATCCTGTTTTCCGCGATGCTCGCGGGTCTGTTGGTCGTGGACGCGCTGGCCGATGCCACGGAAACCCGTGAACGCCTGCGCCACCGCCTGGAGGTGTTGTCGGCCGAGGAACTGGTCGCCGCCGGCGAGCGCCTGCACGCGGGCGCACTCCTGCAACCGTTTTACGTGGCGCGGGGTTATGAGCCGGTATGGTTGCGCGAGGACGTGCCCAGTGTGGCCCTGTTGCGGCTCGATGAGGCCATTCGTGCGGCCTGGCGGGAGGGGCTGGAGCCGGAGCATTATCACCTCGAAGCCCTGCAGTCGACCCTGGCCACGGTGGTGGCGCAGCCGCGGGCCCGGCGCGATGCCCGACTTCTGGTGGATCTGGAGCTGCTGGCCTCGGACGCCTTTCTCACCCTGGCCCGGCACTATGCGGGAGGTCGGGTCGACCCGGTGACGGTCGATCCGGGCTGGTTCCTGCAGCGTGGCGACCTGGAATTGCTGTCCCTGCTCGAGGCCCTGGACGTGACCGATGCCGCGGCGGCGGGGCAGACCCTCGACGCACTGCTGCCGGCACAGCCCGAGTATGACGCCCTGCGGCGACGCCTCGCGCTGCAGCGCGAGTTCGACGCCAATGGCCAGTGGACGCCGGTTGCGTCGGGGCCAATTCTGCGTGAGGGCGACCGGGATGAGCGCGTCATGGCCCTGCGTGGCCGCCTGGCCGAACTCGGGGATCTGGCCGCGGATGCGGCTGAAGCCGATGACGCGGCGCGGTTCGATACCGCGCTGGCAGCGGCCCTGAGGCGCTTTCAGGAGCGACATGGCCTGGACCCCGACGGGGTGCTTGGACCGCGCAGCCTCACCGCCCTGAACGTGCCACCGGAGGCGCGCATCGCCCAGTTGCGGGTGAACATGGAGCGCTGGCGCTGGTTGCCCCGGGACCTCGGCGAGGAGCACATCCTGGTCAATATCGCCGGTTTTTACATGCGTGTTGTCGCCGGCGGTGAGGAAGTGATGCGCCAGCGCGTCATCGTGGGTCGTCCCTACCGGCGCACCCCGGTATTCACGGGTCGCATGACGTATCTGGTGCTGAACCCCTCCTGGGAGGTGCCCCACAGCCTGGCGGTGCGTGATCAGCTGCCCCTGATCCGGCAGAACCCCGCCTATCTTGAGGAGATGGGCTTCAGTGTTCTGCAGGGCTGGGGTGCGGAGGAGCGCCGTGTTGACCCCGCTGGCATCGATTGGGCGGCCCTGGGTCCCCGCAACTTCCCCTATCGCCTGCGCCAGGCGCCGGGGCCGCGCAATGCCCTCGGGCAGGCCAAGTTCATGTTCCCCAACCGGCACAATGTCTACCTGCACGACACGCCGGCCCGGGGTCTGTTTGCCAAGGATGAGCGCGCGGCCAGCTCGGGCTGCATCCGCGTCAGTGACCCGATGGCCCTGGCCGAGTGGCTGCTGTCGGGTCCGGGCCGGCCGACGGTCATGGAACGGACCCGCATCGAGCAGACCCTGGCATCGGGTCGCGAGACTACCGTGCGCCTGGGGCGGGCCCTGCCCGTGCACCTGCTGTACTGGACGGCCTGGGTTGAGGACGACGGTCGCGTGCATTATGTGCGCGACGTCTATGATCGCGATGCGGCCCTGCTGGAGGCCCTTGACCGGGCACCCTTCACCGCTCTATAACGGCAGGGTCCGCCGCGGCTGCGTGGACCCTGGCCAGTCCGGGGCCGGCGGGGACACCCCGCTGCCACGTGACGATGCCTGCATGCTCGCCGAATTGCCCGCCAGCCTTTTGCCTGCTTTTTTGTTGTTGTGTCTCCCGTTGTGCGTTCTCCAGTGCTGCATGCTCCTGCGCCGGGCTTGCGGGCGCAACGTGCTTTTCCCGCCCGGCTTGCCCCTGTCTCGCACGGCGCCGCGCAAGGCTCTGCTGCCTGCCGTTCTCGTGCTTGCCCTGGTCAGCCCGGTGGCGTTCGCCGAGCCCGCGGCTTTTGATCCGGGGCGTGCCGCATTCAGCCTGCGCGCCGGTGAGCGGGTGGTGGACTACCGCGAGTTTGCCGTGTTCCTGATGCCGGGGGCGGAGTTGTCCCTGCAGGTGCTGGAGCCGCGGGGCGCTGTTTTCGCCCTGGAGGTCGGTGGCCTCTCGCTGTCGGATCAGGGGCGTGGCAAGTGGCGCTGGCGAGCGCCCGAGAAGCCCGGTCTGCACGTGGCCCGGGTGCGTCGTGCGGATGGCGAGAGCATGACCCTGAACCTGGTGGTGATGCGCCGTGCCAGCGACATCCGCGATGGCTACCTCAACGGCTATCGCATGGGCCAGTATCCCGCCGAACCACTGCGCGGTAACCCGATCTACCTGCCGCCCAAGGGTTTTATCGAGGTCACTCCGGAGCTGGCCTCTCTGCGCGTCTCACCCAATTTCACCCTGGGGCAGTTCCTCTGCAAGCAGCAGCCAGATCGCTGGCCCAAGTACCTCGCCCTGCGTGAGCCACTGCTCAAGAAACTGGAGCTGCTCCTGGAGGAGGTCAACCGGCGCGGCATCCACACCGATACCTTCACGGTGATGAGCGGTTATCGCACGCCCTGGTACAATGCCGCGATTGGCAACGGGCTTTACTCGCGCCACGTCTGGGGTGGGGCCGCGGATATCTTCATCGATACCGTGGGCGACGGTCGCATGGATGATCTCAATGGCGATGGCGTGGTCGACCTGGCCGATGCCGAGGTATTGCACCGCATCGTCGACGAGCTGTTCAGCTCGCCGTTGCCCCATCCTCTCAGCGGCGGCCTGGGCCTTTACGGCCCGCGCCCCCACCGCGGGCCCTTCGTGCACGTCGATGCCCGCGGGCACGAAGCCCGCTGGGCCATGCCGTAGGCTGGGTTAGCGGCGAAGCCGCGTAACCCAGCGTTCTCACCGTCATCTCATCTCGCACGCAGCGGGTTTCGGAACGACCCCAAGAAGCTTCCCGCCGTTGGAGTACATGCCACGGAACCGCTCCGGGAGCCGCACCACTCAGGGACTGCAGCCCAGCTCACGGTATTCCGCATCGTTCCAGTAGCGGCTGCGCTGGAACATTTCCCAGTAGGTTTCGCAGCGCTGCGCGTCGTCGGAGTAGCGCGGATCGCTGGCCAGGGCCTGTTTCAGTGTGGCCATGTCCAGCACCTCATTCGACATGTGCGAGCCTGCAGCGTCGGCGCTGTCGAGGATCATGAAGCGGCGTTCCCCGTCTTCGCCGGGCCAGGGCTGCCACTCGGGCAGCTCCCCCCGCATGCCGCGGCCCGGGCGGCCATCCCGGGCGAACGCTGCCCACCAGCTGGTCATCTGTCGCGACAGGGCCATGGCGTCATCGAGGTTGCCGTCGTCGAAGACACCGGGCAGGGCGACACCGGTGCGGAAATCCCCGAAGACAAAGGGCGCCTCCAGGCCATGCGCCGCCTTCAGCACTGTCCCCGCGTCGAACAGCCACCCCGCGCGGCCCCGGTCCCAGTCGAAGCGATAGGCCCAGACATCATCGCGACCCTGGCTCAGCTGATCCGCCAGTTCAGTGACGGCGCTGGCAGTCCAGCGCCCGGAGCGGTACTCATTTTCGCGCTCGAAGCGGGCGGCATCCACCACCCTCGGGAACAGGCCGAAGCGGCGCCGGATCATACGCTCGTCGCCGAGCATGAACAGAGTCATTTCATCGCGGTTGGTGCCGGTGATCACGGGCACGGCGTTGTGGCGTGCCGGATCGCTGAACACCTCGGGATAGTCTTCCCGGGGCAGAACCGCGCCGTCGCGGATCATCTGTGGCAACCGGTACATGCCGAACTCCCGCCGCGGCCAGGCGCTCAGCAACTGCTCATAGGGCAGGGCGCGCAGCTGTACCATCAGGGCGTCCGCATCCATGTCGCGAAGAACATCCCCGGCCTGCTGCTCGTCCCTGGCCAGACCCGCCGCGACCAGCAGCCGGGGCAGGACCTCGCCGCTGTTGCCCGGGTGACCGTGCGCCGGTTCCTCGGCCTCGGCCACGCTCACGGTATCGGTGAGGCCACTCTGGATAATGGCACCGTGAAACAGGCCCGCCGCGGGGGGTGACGCCAGCAGGGCGACGATGATGCGACCGCCGGCGGACTGGCCGAACAGGGTCACCCGCTGCGGATCGCCGCCAAAGGCGGCGATGTTGTCGCGCACCCAGCGCAGCGCCTCGACCATGTCCAGCACGCCGTAGTTGCCGGAGGCATCGAAAGGGTTGTCGCTGCTCTCGCGCAGTGCCGCGTGACTGAACCAGCCCAGGGCACCGAGGCGGTAATTGATGGCGACCACAACCTGGTCGTGGCGCGCCGCCAGGGTGCTGGCGTTGTAGGCGCCGGCGTGACCGATGGTGTTGCCGCCGCCGTGGATCCAGACCAGCACCGGGCGCCCGCCTCCATCCCGCAGGGCCTGCTGTGGCGCCCACACGTTCAGGTAGAGGCAGTCCTCGTCACCGGCGGGCTTGCCCCAGCGCCACACCCGCAGGCCGACGTTCTGGCCACTGGCCAGCTGCGGGCAGAAGCGGTCGCCGTCGGTGGCTTCGCGCAGGCCCTGCCAGGCTTGCGCGGGCCGCGGCGCGCGCCAGCGCCGGTCACCGGTCGGTGGGTCCGCGTAGGGAATGCCCAGCCAGGCGAAGGTGTCACCGGAATCGGCGATGCCCACCAGAGCCCCCTGGCCGATATCGACCCGGCTGCGCGCATCGGCTTCCGGGCCGGCTGTGGGCCACCACAGGCGCAGCACCAGGGCGCCCAGTACCAGCAGGATGACGAGAGCAAGGAATTTTTTCATGGGCTGCCCGTTCCGGTGTGGTTATTGTTGTACGCCCTTGAAATACGGGTGCCAATACAAAGCTTTGCTTGTATCTGTTCAAGGGCTCGCGCCTGGTCTTGCGCTGGTCGGCGGCACATCCCGGTACCGCTCAGGATGTATCCCGCGATCAATCCTGGCCGGGCGAATCGTTTGGGTATCGCACGAAACAAGGGGCGAAGTGGATAGGGTCTGGCAGAATAATCCCGGGAGTTCAGGGTGATCAAGCAGATGACTCCGCCTCGACGACATCGAAGTCCGCAAGACGACCGCGGACCGCACTGATACCATAATGGAACGCCAGCACTGAGGCTGGCCATTGACGTACTTCCGTGCCCTCCAGCCGCGCCAGGCCAAACTGGCTCCGTGTCGTGGCCCACACCGGCGACAGGCCGTTCTTTCTGGCGAACCGGATCAGGCCGCGCAGGGCGTCGGGCTTGTTCGCATACTTGTCGCTCCACTTGATTTCCAGCGCGGCCGTGGGTTTCAGGGCCGGTGACGATTCCACCAGATCCACCTCGCAGTCGTCACTACCCCAGCGGGCATAGTTGAGGCGTGTTCCCTGGTGGAAGCGTTGGGCGAACAGGGCTGTTTCCACCAGATGGCCGAACTCGGGGGCCGATGCCTTGCGCTCACCGAATAGCCCGGTGTACATCGCCGGGTTGGTCAGGTAAATCTTGAAGCTGCGTTCGCGCTGGTAGCGCTTGCCGTCCTGGTCCACCCTGAACACCCGTTTGATGAGAAAGGCAGCTTCCAGATACTCGATATAGCGCTGGATGGTTTGCTTGCCCACGCCACTGCGCTGGGACAGTGGCTCGAATGCCACTTCCTCTGCAGTGTTGAAGGCCAGTAGTGTGAACAGGGAGTTCAGCTCCTGAATGTCCTTGATGCCGTAAAGCTGAGGCAGGTCTCGCAACAGCACCTTGTCCACGATGTCTGATTTCACGAACCGTTCGGGGTTGTCCCGCACGGTGGGTGACAGTGCCAGTTCCGGATAGCCGCCATAGTTCACATAGTCCACGAACTGGACATTCAGCGCTTCGATATCCGTCAGCGCATAGCGCTGCGACTCGATTTCCCGGATTGCCGGGTCCTCCGGGCGCAGCTGCAAATATTCTGAGAATGTCAGTGGGGGCAGCAGGAAGTCGGTGAAACGCCCGGCCCCTGATTCAGTGCTCTGGCGCTTGAGCGCCGCGGCGGCCGAGCCGGACACCAGAATGCGCAGGTCCGGGCGGTGGTCTACCAATGGCTTGAGGTGCTTTTCCCAGTCCTTGTGCGACTGGATCTCGTCGAAGAACAGAAACCGGGGCGGCTTGCATCCCGGGGTGGCCTGCTCGATCTGGCGGATCAGGGTCTCCAGCGACTGCCCGTGCAACAGGGGGTGATCCATCGCGACATAGGCAATGCGCGGGCCGGCGACCCCTTGCTGCAACAGGTCGGCGATCAGGTGGCGGATCAGGATGGTTTTTCCCACCCGGCGTGGCCCAAGCAGCACCACGGCACGGCGCAGGGCGGGCTCCAGCAGTAGCCGCCGAACTGGCGCCAGATAAGCCCGGGGGCGCAACTGAACGGTATCGTGATCCATGTGGCCGCTCTTCCACCACGGGTTCAGCCGCCTAAGGTGCTCTGTAACCTGTTGACCAGAAACGTCTTTCATTAAGAATCCGACTTAAGCACAGTGCTCTATGCTTAACGGTAGCAGCTTGTCGGGGGCAGGGCCAGTGCCTTGTTGGTGGGTACCCAACGAAAAAGCCGCCCCGGAGGGCGGCGTCAGGCAGGGGGAGTTCCTGGAGGGGGCTGTCAGAACCGGTAGCTGGCGGTGACGCCGATGGTGCGCGGGTCGTTCACGGAGACCACGCGGTAGCCGGTCTCCAATTCGGCTGGCCCGGAGAGCTGGCCAATCGCTGCGGTATTGTTGAAGATCTGGCCGCGATCCTCGTAGCCGGTGCGCCCGAGCTTGTCGAAGGCATTCTTCACCCACAGTTTGACGTCCCAGGTTCCGTCGCCGGCGCGCAGGCCGGTAAAGAAGTCCCAGGTGCCGTAGCCGGCGAGCTTCTCGTTGAAGCCGGGGTCGACGCGGAAGCTCTCGTAGTTGAACAGGCCGCGCAGGTACCATTCGTTGCCACTGTTGACCAGTGGCAACGAGTATTCCGAGCTCAGTGAGATAGACCAGTTGCCCTGGTCGCCGAGGCGCTTGCCCTTCAGGTTACAGATGTTGACGCCGTCCAGAGGCGGAGTCTCGCCGGGGATGTTGCAGGGGGCATCCTTGAACTTCTCGAACTTGGTGTCGTTGTAGGCGATGGAGCCGAACACGCCCCAGTTGGCGCTGAGCAGGTAACGCCCTTCCAGCTCGATGCCCTTGGATACCACTTCATCGGCATTGGTCACATACTCATTCAGTGATTCGACCGTGCCGGCGTTGTTGATCAGGATATCCTGGGTGAGGAATTGAAAATCCTTGTACTCCTGGTAGTACAGGGCGATGTTCAGCTCGCCGCGGCCACCGTCGAGTTCCATCTTCAGGCCGGCCTCGAAGGCGTTGCTCTTCTCCGCATCGAAATTGACGAATTCCGAGGGCAGGTTGCCGGTGACGCTGATATTGCTGGAGCCGGCGCGGAAGCCGCGGTCATAGGCCACATAGCCCATCATCGTATCGGTGATCTCATGCTGCAGCTTGATGGTGCCGGTCCAGGCTTCGAAGGTGCGCTTCTTCTTGTCGAGAGGGATGGCGTCGATTTCCACTATCTGTGGCGGCAGGGGTGAAGGCAGTGTGGTTACACGCGTCACGGGCTGGATGCCGCGGCGGCTGTCGCGGTTCCAGCGCGCGCCCAGGGTCAGGCGCGTGCGTTCGCCCAGGTACAGGGTGTTGTGGGTGAACAGGGCCCAGTCCTCGGAGCCCAGGTCCGCCTCGATATCCAGGTCGACGCCGAAGGGCTGAATCCCTCCGAACATAGGGCCGAAGTTGCGCAAGCGATTCTGGCTGACCTCGACCTGGGTATTCGAGGCCTGGTTCAGATAGAACACCCCGAACATATAGTCCCAGAAGTCATTGCCCGAGGAACTCAGGCGGATTTCCTGGTTCCAGGCCTTGCCGACTTGCGCGGGGTTGACGGCCTGCAGGCGCTCGTCCACCGGCAGGGCATCGTCGTCGCGGAAGCGTCGGCGCAGGTTCTTCTGGTAGAAGGTGATCGACGTCAGTTCGTGGTTGTTGGGCAGTGACAGGGTGTTTTCCCAGATCACGTGCTCGTTGCGCACCACCGCCTGGCCCTTGAAGTCCTCCAGCGACTTGCGATCACTGGCGCGATAGCAGCCATAGATACCGCAACCCTCGATCACCTGAAAGAAGTCGCGATCCAGTTCGATGTACTGGTAACTGAGACGGCTGGTGTAGGTGCTGTTGGGGTCGAACAGTACGGTAAAGCGGCCGCCGCGGGCATCGGCACTGGCGCTGGTGCGGTTGGGGATGTTGCGTACATCGCTGGCGCGGTTGTTGTCGTAGACACCGGCGACGCGCACCCCGAGCACGCCCTCGATCAGGGGCAGGCTGACGCCGAACTGGGTATTGCTGCCGCCGCGCTGGGTATAGCTGCCCTCGACATAGCCATCCATTTGCATCAGGTTGGGGTTGCGCGTGTGGATGACGATGGCGCCCGCGGGGGAGGCCTTGCCGTACAGGGTGCCCTGGGGGCCGCGCAGCACCTCGAAGCGCTCCAGGTCGAACTGGGCGATGTGCAGCGCGCTGTCGCTGATGTAGAACGCACCGTCAACGTAGGTCGTCACGCGGTCGGTGACATTGCCGGTCAGGTTGGTGCCGAGGCCGCGCATCACGATGTTGGTGTCGAAGTCACCACCCTCGACGCTGAGCCCGGCGGTCATCTTGCTCAGGTCGGAGAACTGGAAGCCGGCAACGTCGCGGAAGTCCTCGCCGCTGACGGCGGTAATGGCAATCGGCGTATCCCGTACCGTTTGCACCTGCTTCTGCGCGGTGACGATGATTTCATCCAGAACCAGACCCGATCCCTGGGCCAGGGCGGTGCCGCTGGTCAGTGTGGCGATGGCCAGCGCCAGCGGGCGCATGGCGTGACGGACAGTTCTAGGCTGGGCATTCGGCATGATGGCTGGGTCTCCGTTGGTTTCTTATCGCGGTTGTGGGCGGACGATAGGCGTCGTCTCTGCCGCTGTTTATATCGCGAACGATCAACGGAAGCCCGCGGGAAGCGGGCCGAATGTGAAAATTACCGGAAATAGGGGAGGCGCTGGACGGGGGACGGGAGGCGCAAAGACTGGGAGCGCGAGACGCGAGACGCAAGCGGGGGCGAAATCTGGTGGAAAAGGCTGCGCCGTTTTCCACCCTACGCTTGAGGTTGGCTTCCGGGCTGCGACATGCCGGTGCCTCCTGTTCTCGGCGGAGCGTAGGGTGGAAAACGGCGCAGCCTTTTCCACCAGATTTCGCGAACCTTTGCGCGCGGCATTTTCCCGCTGGACGCATATAGCACCCCGCAACTCGCTCCAGGCGACGCCCCTGCGTCTCCCGTCTCCCGTCTCCCGTCCAGCGCCCCCCGCTCTTTCCCGTCTCCCGCTCCCCCTCAACCCCCCTCAAAACTGATCCGCATTTCCTTCATGGCATTGACAAAGAAGGAGCGCACGAACTGCGGGGGTGCGACGAGCTTCGGGTTGCGCAGGCGCGGAATGATTTCCTCGAACATGATGCGCAGCTCCAGGCGTGCCAGGTGGGAGCCGATGCAGAAGTGCTGGCCGATGCCGAAGGAGCGCAGCTGGTTGGCCAGGTCGGGCTGGCGCTCGGCGCGGCGCACGTCGAAGACCATGGCGTCCTCGCCGAAGACCTGCTCGTCGTGATTGATGGTGTGGTAGTGCAGCAGCACCTTGTCACCCTTGCGGATCAGCTGACCACCCAGCTCCACATCCTCCATCGCGGTGCGGCGCATGGCGATAAAGGCCGTGTTATAACGCAGGATTTCCTCGCAGGCTGCGGGAATCCTGTCCGGGTTTTCCTGCAGGTAACGCAGCTGGTCCGGGTTCTCGAGCAGCAGGCGCATGCCCTGGGCGATCACGGTACGGGTGCTCTCGTTGCCGCCGACCAGAATCAGCACGAACATCCAGCCGAACTCCTCCTCGCTGATTGGCTGGCCGTCGATCTCGCCGTCGAGCAGGGCGCCGGTAATGTTCTGCATGGGGGAGTGCTTGTGCCGCTCCGCCAGTTTCATGGCGTAGCCAATGACCTGCGCGGCGGCCATCTGGCCCTCCTCCTCGGACACGGACATGTCCGGGTCATCGGCGAAGATCATGGTATTGGTCCAGTGGAAGAAGTCCTTGCGGTCTTCCGGGTCCACGCCCATCAGGTCGAGAATCGCCAGCAGTGGCAGCTCCGCCGCCACGTCCTCGACAAATTCACACTCGCCCCGGGGCAGTACCCTGTCGATGATGTGGCGGGCATGCTCACGCAGCCGGGGTTCGTAGGAATCGACCGCCTTGGGGGTAAAGGCCTGCCGTACCAGCCGGCGCACCCGCTGGTGCATTGGTGGGTCCATGCCGATGATGGTCTTTCGATGAATCCCCTCGACCATCTCCTCGGGGTACTCCATGGGAAAGGGGCTGCGCGCGGCGGAAGAGAACAGCTGCGGGTTCTTGGAGATGAAATCCAGCTCCTTCTGCCGCGTCACCGCCCAGTAGGGCACGCCGGTCAGCGGGTCGTCGAGGCGCACGATGGGGCCTGCGTCACGCAACTCGCGCAAACGCGTGTAGGGCATGCCGTTGACGTAGGTATCCGGGTCCACCAGGTTGGCGAAGGGGCATTGGGACATGATCGGGGGCTCCTGTAAGGCAGTCCATTCGCAGGGCCGCAGGCATCGCAGGCGCTAATGCCGGGCACCTCTGACTCATTCGGCAATGGCTCAGCGGAGCCTCTGGCGTACACTGGCGAGGCGCAGCGCGAAGGTCAAGGGTTTGCTCTCCTTGACGA
>JBJHBY010000030.1:0-3972 GCA_050485745.1 Gammaproteobacteria bacterium
GGCTGGCCCTGCTGCAGGGCCTCCGCGGGCCGCCCGAAGCGCATGAACTGCCCCTGGCACAGGGCGCGGTACACCACCACCACCTCGGCCTGACCGCTCTCCACGGCCATGGCAGCGTTGGCTACCGCCGCGCAACCGCCGCCACCACCGGGCATCCATACCATGTTGCCGAAGCGAAGCTCCGGCAGGCCCAGTTCCGCGGCAAGGAAAATCGCCTCGTTGCGGTCCTCGGCGAAGGATGCCAGGCCATCCACTTCACGGATACCGAGGCCGGCGTCGGCTACCGCATGGCGAATCGCCTGCAGGGCCAGGGTGTGCTCGGTGACATCGCCGATTCGCCCCCATTTGGCATAGCGGGTTTCGCCGATACCGACGATATGGGCTTTCCTGGACATGGCGCGCTCTTGATCTTCGTTATTGTGGTGGATGTTTCTGGTGTGTTGCCCCTGGCGACTGTAAGACCATCAGATAGAGCAGGCAAATGAACAATATGTCATTGCTCATTGCTCATTGCAGGGCCTGACTCTGCCTGTCTGCTTGCCGCTGGGTCACCGCGGCAGTAATCTTGCAAAGTCGGCCAGCCATGATGGCGTGCCGGCCAAACATCTGGACGTCATGAAGGAGCATGCATGAACTGGTATCTCGAAGTACTCAGAAAATACGCCGTATTCCAGGGGAGGGCCCGGCGCAGGGAATATTGGTTCTTCGTGCTGTTCAACCTTTTGATCAGTCTGGCACTCGGTGCCCTCGACGGCATACTGGGCACCTTCGATGCCCAAGCGGGTATCGGTGTTCTCGGCGGTCTCTACGCACTGGCGGTGTTCATCCCGGCTCTGGCAGTCACTGTGCGCCGGCTGCACGACATCGATCGCAGTGGCTGGTGGATCCTGATTGGTTTCATTCCGCTTATCGGTGCCATTATCCTGCTGGTTTTCCTGGTGCTGGACAGCAACTCCGGCAGCAATCGCTTTGGTGAGAACCCAAAGGACCACCCGCACGCCTGGGCCTGAGGCGCGCAGGCAGACCCCGGGAACCGGGGTCAGGTCTTGCCTTCTGCATGACGTTGGCAACAGGCAAGACCCTGCTCCTCCAGGAGGTAATCATGCATAACCCGTTCCGGTTTTATCTGAGGCTGCTTTTGCTCGGATTGCTTGCGCCGGTCACTCTGCTGGCCGAGATGCAAGCCGGTACGGTGCTGTTCGAGAACGTGCGCATTTTTGATGGCAAAGGCAGTGAACTGTCTGCGTCATCCCATGTGCTGGTGCGTGGCAACGTCATCGAGCGCATCAGCACAGCCCCGATTTCCGTGGACCGCTCCGCCGATGCCCGCATTGTTGCCGGGAACGGGCGTACTCTGATGCCCGGTCTGATCGACGCGCATTGGCATACCATGATGGCCGCCGTACCGCTGCAGGTATTGATGACGGGTGATCTCGGCTACGTCAATCTTGTGGCAGGGCGCGAGGCCCGCAACACCCTGCTGCGTGGTTTCACCAGTGTGCGTGACCTCAGCGGCCCCAGCTTCGGGCTCAAACGTGCCATCGACGAAGGTGTGGTCGAGGGTCCGCGCATCTGGCCCTCAGGCGCAATGATTTCCCAGACCGGTGGCCACGGGGATTTTCGTCTGCCCTATGAGGTGCCTGCCGCACGCAACGCGCCACTCAGCCGGGGCGAGGCCATCAATAGTGGCATGGTTGCCGACGGCGTGGACGAGGTGCGCAAGCGCGTACGCGAGCAACTCATGCTCGGCGCTTCCCAGATCAAGCTGGCGGCGGGGGGTGGTGTGTCATCCTTCTACGACCCGATTGATGTCGCTCAATATTCCGAAGCTGAGTTCCGTGCCGCTGTCGAAGCCGCCGAAAACTGGGGCACCTATGTCACCGTGCATGCCTATACACCACGCGCCATTCAGGCGGCCGTGCGTGGTGGGGTGAAGGTGATCGACCACGGCCAGCTGATGGACGAAGCGACCGCGCGCCTGATGGCGAGGGAGGGCGTCTGGCTCAGCATACAGGCCTTTCTCGACAACGAATTCTCCAACCCCCAGGCCGGCGAGGCCCGGACCAAGCAGTTGCAGGTTTTCTCGGGCACCGATGAGGCCGTGCGCCTGGCACGTAGGCATCGGCTCAAGGTCGCCTGGGGCAGCGACATCCTGTTCAACCCGCGCATGCCTCAGCATCAGGGGGCCATTCTGGCGACGATGACACGCTGGTTTTCCAGCGCCGAGGTGCTGCGTATGGCCACTCACACCAATGCCGAGCTGCTGGCCCTGTCCGGCCCGCGCAACCCTTACCCGGGCAGGCTCGGTGTGGTCGAGGAGGGCGCACTGGCGGATCTGTTGCTGGTGGAGGGTGACCCCATCGCCGATATCCAGTTGCTTGCCGACCCGGACCGGAATCTGGTGGTAATCATGAAGGATGGGAAGATCTACAAGGACATACTGAAGTAGCGGCCATGGCTGGGGCGCTCCCTGGTGGATACTCTGATCGGATTGCCTGGTTAACGGATACGATGGCGACCTGGACTACTCTCCCGACAGCGTAATATGTCAGACCACGGCGCAGGCAACGGAGGCTGTGGTTCAATGGATGTTCCGTCGGGATATCCTGTGGCTGTCATACTGATCTTGCCTATCTGCCATCCGATCACAGGAGCCTTGCCGTGGACATTGGAATCTGCCTGCCGTATTCCGAGCCGGGAATTACCCGTAAGACCATTCTCGACTGGTGTCGTGCCATTGAGGATGGCCCTTTTGGCGCCATCTCCTGCGGGGAGCGCATCTCCGGTGCGGACGCGGTGGACATGCGGGTGCTGCTCTCCGCCGCTGCGGCCCTGACCCGGCGGGTTCGCATCGTGCCCACCCTGTATGTGCTGCCGATGCACGACGAAGTGCGCGCCGCCAAGGAAATTGCCAGCCTGGATCTGATCGCCAATGGCCGTGTAGACGTGGTGGTCGGCACCGGTGGCCGGCCCAAGGACTATCGCGCCGTGGGTGCCGACTATGCCAGCCGTAGCCGTCGTTTGCCCGCCCAGGTGCGGCGTATGCGTGCCACCTGGGCCGGGGAGCCTCCATTCGAGGGCTCCGAACCGATTGGTCCCGGCTACAGCAAGCCGGGTGGTCCACGGGTTCTGGGCGGTTTTGCCGGGCCCAGGGCCATTGCTGCTTCTGCCGCCTGGGCAGATGGCCTGTATGCTTTCTCCATCACCGGGGATGCCGGCGAGATTCAGGAAAAATTCGCCGTTTTCGATGAGGCCTGGGCCGCCGCCGGGCGCCAGGGCAAGCCCTGGAAGATCGGTGGCTTCTGGTATTCCCTGGTGGATGACGCCGAAGCTGCGCTGCGTCACTATGCGTATGAGTACCTGCGCATCGCCGGTCACGATGTCGCCCAGGCGGTAGCGGACAGTATGGTGCAGTTCACGCCGGAGCGGATCCTCGACACCATGCGTGCCATGCGCGATACGGGTATCGATGAACTGTACATGGTGCCGGGTTCCGCGGATGTGGTCGAGGTGACCCGGCTCACTGCATTGGTGGACCGGCTTTGAGGTGCGGCGCCCGCCGTGGACGTCTTTGAGGGTGAGTGAAAGTGGAAAAGCTCTTTAGAAGCAGCCGGCTTCTGGTGCTGGTTGCCGTGGTGATCTGCGCACTCTCCGCGGTGCTCCTGTACGTGGCCACCCTGAATGTCATTGGAAACGTAATCTGGAATTTTGTATGGAATATTCCGCAATCGGCTGATGGTGGCAAGGCTCTTGCGGTTCGGCTGCTGAAAATTCTCGATCTGCTGCTGATCGCAATCACCTTTCAGATCATTGCCGTCAGCCTTTACCGGCTTTTCATTCGGCCTTTTTCCATCAAGCAAAGCACATTTCTCAGTGCTCTTGATATTTCCAGCTTTCATGATCTCAAGATCACACTGATTCAGGTTTCCGTCGTGATCATGCTGATCCTGTTTCTGGAGCAGGCGGTCCAGG
>JBJHBY010000030.1:3982-21167 GCA_050485745.1 Gammaproteobacteria bacterium
GTCCAGGTCGGTGGAACACTGGAAACACTCTATTTCGGCCTTGCTGTCAGCGTCGTAACACTGGCTTCCGTCTATGCTTCAAAGAGCATGAAGGATCAGTCATGAGGCGAATACGAATTGGGCCGCTCATCAAATGAAGTTGATTCTCCTTGGTAATGCCGGATCAGGAAAGTCGACTCTGGCCCGTCGGCTTATCGCCCGCGAGCCGGCTGGCTACCTGTCGCTCGACAGCGTGGCCTTTGATGTCGGAGCACGGCGGCAGTCACTGCAAAAGAGCGTCGCCGCAGCTCGCCACTTTATCGACGGCCACGCCAGCTGGGTCATCGAGGGCTGTTGCGCGGATATTATCCAGCCCCTCCTGCCGCATTGCGAAGAGTTGCTCTTTCTCAACCCGGGCGTTGAAACCTGTGTCGCGCACTGCCGGGCCCGCCCCTGGGAACCGGAGAAGTTCGGTACCCGGGAAGAGCAGGATGCACATCTGGAGCATCTCATCAGTTGGGTACGGGCCTATGACACACGCACGGACGAGTATGGGTTGGCACAGCATCGGGCGTTGTATGATGCTTTTCCGGGCAGGAAGCGTGAGCTCAAAGCCCTGGATCAGTACGCCAGTTTTTTGGTGTTTCTGTCGTGACTGAATAAACATCGATAAATCAACTATAAAGAAGGCGAGAGAAATATGGAAAGCACTGTTTCGACGATAGACCAGGCGGGTGATCCGGCGCAAAGAGCGCTGACCACATCGGAACGGTTGGCTCAGTCTCGAAGGGAGATAGAGGAGTCAACGGCGGTGTTGTACCTGAATTTCATTTGGGGGGTTCGCTTTGTATTTGACGCCATCATGCTTGTTTTTGGTTTTTTCTCTCTTGTATTTGTTGGGCTGGTAGAGCAAAGCTATCTGGTGATCCTGGGCTCGATAGTGCTTCTGATATGGCCAGGGGCAGAGATGGTCGCTATTGTGGGGTACTTCAAACGCAAGGCGTGGTGTGTCATTCCCTTGCACATCTTTGCAGCTTTTTCACTGATCAACATCCCTGTCGGGACCATCCTCTCGATTCTCCACTATCTGAATATGAGCAAGGTGCGGTTTGAGGACGCTGGAAACTCCGCGCCGAAGTGATGGTATGTCCAGGAGATGAAATGTGGAGTTGACGTTAAAGTACCCGTACCTGGCCGACGAGAATGAGCGTGTCGAAGCGGCACAGTATTTCCCGGGGCTCCTGGGCGAGGGTTCCACCAAGGCACTCAGGCTGATTGTGGGTCCCTACAAGGATGTGTCTATTCAGCGCCAGATGCATGAGTACATACACTACAAGATAGGTGTGTCCAGGTTCCACTTTTCTGAAAAGGGATGGCTTTTCAAGCGGAGAACCGCGGTGTTCACAACGAGGCGCATGAGAATTTCTGATGAATCGATGTCTATTCTCGCAGATACATTTTACGATGTTATTCTGGTTTTTGGTGTGAAGGTTACTGTGGAGCCTGCTTAGTGCCTGTGTTCGAAACCCGGCATATCAGTGTCGCCATTGCCCGATTCCCGGCTGAGGTCTACGCCTTTGCCGCCAACCCGCTGAATCTGCCCCTGTGGGCAGAAGGTCTGGCGCGCTCCGAGGTGTCGCGCGAGGGTGATGGCTGGGTTGTGCGGGCACCGTTTGGGCTGGTGCGCATCCGCTTTGTGGCTGCCAACGACCTGGGTGTCATGGACCACGATGTCGAACTCGAAGATGGCACAGTCGTGCACAACCCCATGCGTGTGTTGCCGAATGGTACAGGCAGCGAATTCGTGTTCAGCCTGTTCCGTCAGCCGGGCATGAGCAAAGAGCAATTCGCGGCGGACGCCGAGGCCGTTGAACAGGATTTGCAGCGCCTCAAGACCCTGCTGGAGTCAGGCAGGGCTGGCGATGCTCAGCCACTTCCATGACCCTTTCTCGCGAGTCGAGCACTATGAGTTTGTCCTCGGTAATGCCTGTCAGCTGATCGCGACTCGACATAATTGATGGAGGTTCATCATGAATCAGCGGGTATCCCATGACCTCGACCGGCTGTCCGGCTATCAGCGAAAATTAGGCGCCCTGCATGAGGACTGCCCTGTGCGGGCGGCGCTGGATATTGTACGCGGACGCTGGAAGCCATCCATTCTGTATGCATTGAAGGATGGCCCCCGGCGCTACTCCGAACTGCAGGGCGCGCTGCCGCGGGTTTCACCCCAGGCGCTGACCACCCAGCTCAAGCAACTGGAAGCCGATGGCCTGGTGCGGCGTGATGCGTATGCGGAAGTTCCAGTTCGGGTGGAATACCGGCTGTCGGAATTCGGGGCCACGCTGTCGGATGTGATGGATAGCCTGGAACGCTGGGGCACTGACTATCTGGCACACCGGAAAAGTCAACTTTGACGCCTGTGCTCGAACTGCTCACTATTTGGTGAGCCACTCACTATTTTGGTCGTGGATTCAAACCTTGGTCCTGTGAACAATAACGCGACGCGCGACACATTGTTTATCAGAAGGAGGTTTGCCCTATGCCACGATTGCTGATCGTCAATGCCAGCGGGCGCAGGACCCGATCCATCACCCGCCGATTGACCGGGCAGTTTGCCGAGCGCTGGTTGGCCGCGCATCCGGAGGGCATGCTGATCGAGCGGGACGTGACCCTGCAGTTGCCCACGCCAGTCAATGAAGCCTGGATTGCCAGTGCCTTTGCTCCACCCGGAGCGCGTTCATCGGCAATGTCGGCGGTGTTATCCGAGAGTGAGGCGCTGCTGGCGGAGATCGAGACCGCGGACGCACTGGTGTTCGGCGTGCCCATGTACAATTTCGGGCTGCCGGCACAGCTGAAGGCATACTTTGATCAGATCATCCGGGTCAACCGCTCCTTTAGATTTGATCCTGGAGCGGAACAACCCTACCAGCCCCTGCTGGCTGACAAGCCCACCACTGTGATTGTTTCCGTAGGTGACGGGGATCTGTTACCCGGAGGCCCTTTGGCTGGTCTGAATTTTCTGGAGCCCCACCTGACCACGATGCTGGGTTTCATCGGGCTGAAGAGTCTGGAGTTCGTGCGGGTGGGCTATGAGGAGTTTCAGGATGAGCGCTTGCATAGAGCCCTTGAGTCCGCCGAGCAGGCGGTGGCTCGTTATGCAACTTCAGCCTGGTGCCACTGAACGCCAGGCTTCTGCACTCGGGCCATTTACAGTCAGCTCTTCACTGCTGTCGATTTTTGACAGCCCGATTCGACTGGAGGGTGCAGCGACCATTCCGGAAGCTCTGGATAGGAGAGGCTCTCATGCCCACTGAACAGAAGGCAAAAGGTCCAGTGTCATATTTTCCCGCGATTGAATCGAAATATGGATTTCCGGTTCAATACTGGCTGGATCTTCTGGCGACCAGGGGCGGACTGAAGCACATGGAAATGGTCGCCTGGCTGAAAAATGAGCACGGGCTGGGTCATGGGCATGCCAATGCCCTGGTTGCCCATTTCCGTAACCCGCAGGAGTCCTGACTCGCCAGCCGGGACCACGTTATGTGCGCAACAAAGCGGCCTGCGGCAGAGAGCGGTTGAGTGGATGGGCTGTTCTGATCAGGAACTACACGGTATGTATGTCCCGAATCACTTCAGGCTGGACGACGAAGCGA
This sequence comes from Gammaproteobacteria bacterium, assembly GCA_050485745.1. Lineage (GTDB taxonomy): Bacteria > Pseudomonadota > Gammaproteobacteria > Pseudomonadales > CAMLJR01 > JBJHBY01. The sequence continues at coordinate 7,615 of JBJHBY010000030.1, forward strand.
GGCTCCGGCAATGTATTCGGGAGTATGGCTTCGGGCTGTTGATTGTTGCCGATGATGATGGAATCGAGGCGAACCATGTTCCCTTCCTGCTCGATTGTGAAGAGGATGGCGCTTTGGGAGTCTTGCGGTGTCATCTGGCCCGCAACAACCCGGTATGGCGGCGCTTGATGGATGGGGCACGGGTTCTGGCCGTGTTTCAGGGGCCTGACGCGTATGTGTCGCCCTCATGGTACCCAACGAAGGAAGTGGACGCGCGGGTGGTGCCAACCTGGAATTATCTGGCCGTCCATGCCGCAGGCCATGCCCGGGTGATTCAGGATCCAGCCTGGCTGAAGTGGCATCTTCATCAGCTGACAGAGCGGCATGAATCGGCGAGAGCCACGCCCTGGGCTGTGGATGACGCGCCGCGGGATTTCACTGAGCGTTTGATGCAAGCCATCGTGGGTGTGGAAATCAGGATTGAGACACTGACGGGCAAGCTGAAAGCAAGCCAGAATCAGCCGGAACAAAACCGCAGTGGTGTCAGGGCTGGCCTCGAGCGTGGCGGTGGCGAGAACAGTCTTGCCATGTCAAAGCTCATCAGCTAGCAAGAGGCCTCACCTCTGCCCCGTACGCACGCATAAACAGGTCGACACAGCTGTCGAGATAGGCTGTCAGCTCCGCCAGGGCCTGCTCGTTGGTCAGCCCCAGCACGGCGCGGAAGTAAGCCTCGCCCTTGATCATATGCAGCAGGTGGTGGGAAGCGAAGTGAGGGTTGTCGATGTGCAGGCGGCCGGCGGCGACCTGGCGCCGCAGGTAGCCCTTGAGATGTGCCTCGACCCGCGCGGGGCCCGCTTCCCAGAACAGCTGCGAAATTTTCGAATGGTTGGCGGCGCCCGCGACACAGATGCGGTGCACCGCGATGGCCTCGCGGCTGGTCAGCAGGTCACTGAAGTGCTGGGCAAACTCCCGCAGGTACACATCCACCGGCAGGCTTTCGTCCATGCCGCTGCCATCCAGTTGATGCGCCAGGCACTTGCACTTCACCGCGGCCTGGAACAAGGCGTCCTTGTTGCCGAAGTGGCTGTAGACCGTCTGCTTTGAGACGCCTGCCGCCCTGGCTACCGCCTCCATGCTGACGGCATCGAAGCCGTGGTCGACGAACAGCTCACTGGCGGCTTCCAGGATCAGCTGGCCCTTTTCCTCACTTTTGCCGCGGCCCTGGGGGGGCAGCGGGACGTTGCGGCTGGAATTCATACGAGCTCCAAAAATTTCATTTCTAGACTAGACCGTCCAGTTTGATTTGTCTATGCTGGACCGACCCGTCCAGTTTAGCCGGACTACCACCATGGCCGCACACCGGTTCCTGCCCCTGATCGCCCTCTGGGTACCCCTGGCATTGTGGGCTGAACCCCACTGGCACGTGGTGCAGACGGTGCCGTTGGTGCCGCAGACCAGCTTCGAGGCCCAGCGTTCGTTTTCGGGCCGGGTCGAGGCGGCGCAGCGTGTCGAGCTGGGCTTCGAGCTGGCCGGGCGCATCGACGCGATGGCGGTGGTCGAGGGGATGAGCGTCGAGGCTGGCCAGTTGCTCGCCAGCCTCGATACCCGGCTGCTGCAGGCCGAGTCCCGCGAGTTGCTCGCCCGCTCCGCGGAGCTGGAGGCGCGCCGGGATCAGGTGGTTCTGGAGCTGGCGCGCCAGCGCCGTCTGATCGACCGTGGCCACGCCGCGCAACAGCGCGTGGATGATCTCGACGCCGAGCGCCGTGCCCTCGATGCCCAGTTGCAGCGCCTGCAGGCACAACAGGACGGCGTACAACTGCGCCTGGACAAATCCCGCCTGCATGCACCCTTCGCCGGTGAAGTACTCAGCCTGACGGCGGAGCAGGGCATGGTGGTACAGGCCGGCCAGCCTTTGCTTCGTCTCGTGCAGACCCAGCGCAGCGAGGCGGTGTTCGGGGTTCCCGCCAGCCTGGGGGCCGGGGTGGTGGTGGGCGACGAGCTGGAAGTGCTGGGGGAGTTCGGCCAGGCCTGCGGGCGCGTGCTGTCCGTGTCCCGCAGTGTGGACCCGGCGACCCTGACCCGCACCGTGCGGGTGGCGTTGCCCCCGTCGCTCGGCGTCGCGGACAGCAGCGTGGTGCAGGCCCTGCTGACGGAGCGGCGTCCGCTGGCCGGCGCCTGGTTGCCATTGGATGCGCTGCTGGCCGGCCCCCGTGGCACCTGGGCTGTTTATGTTCTGAATCCGGCCCCGGGTCTGGCGCCGGAATCCGCCCTGGCCGGACAAAAGCCTGAACTGTTCCACCTGAGCAAACATAGCGTCGAGGTGCTGCACCAGCGCGCCGATGCGGTTTATGTGCGCTCGGCGCTGGATGCGGGTGCGGCGGTGGTGGCCGGCGGTACCCACCGGCTGGCGCCGGGGCAGACGGTGAGGCTGCCGTGATGTTACTGGCCCTGGAACGGGTACTCGCCAATCCGCGGGTGGTGGCGCTCAGCCTGGTCCTGATCGTGGTTGCGGGGCTGAACGCGATCAATACCCTGCCACGCCAGGAAGACCCTCGCATCACCAATCGCAACGGCATCGTGCTGGTGCGTCTTCCCGGCGCCAGTGCCGAGCGCATCGAGGCGCTGGTGGCCGAGCCCATCGAGCGCAGCCTGCGTGAGAAACCCGAGATCGAACACATCACCGTCAATGCCCGTGCCGGCATCGTTGCTCTTTCCATCGAATTGAAGGACTCGGTCCGACGCGGCCAGGCGGATGCCCTGTGGACGGAGCTGCGCGACAAGCTGCGCCAGGTGCCGCTGCCGGCGGGCGCCTCGGCACCGCTGCTGGACAGCGAGCGCGGCCACGCCTTCACCTGGATTGGCGCTCTGCGCTGGGACGGAAGCCATCCGGACATCCTCGCCAGTGGCCGCCATGCGCGCGAACTCGCCAGCCGCCTCACCAACTTGCCCGGCACCGACGTCGTCCGGCTTTACGGCCTGCCGGAAGAAGAGGTGCAGGTGGCGGTCGACCCCGCCCGCGCCGCCGCCCTGGGGCTGAGGGTGGCGGACATCGCGCGGCGCGTGCAGGAGAGTGACGCCAAGGTGGCCTCCGGGGAACTCAACAACGGCGAGCACCGCCTGACTCTGGAAGTGGCGGGTGCCCTCGAACAACTGGAGCGGGTGCGGCGTATTCCGCTGCTGACCGATCAGCGCGGCATCACCTTGCAACTGGGAGACCTGGCCGAGGTGCGGCGCGACGAACGCACGCCACCGGCGGATTACGCCATCGTGGATGGCGAGCGCGCCGTGGTGCTGGCGGTACGCATGCTGCCCGGGTATCGCGGCGACCGCTGGACCCGCCAGCTGCACACGCTGGTGGCGGACTTCCAGGCCGAACTGCCCGCGGAGTTGCAGGTGGATGAACTGTTCGTGCAGCAGCGCTACACCAAGGCGCGGTTGAGCGAACTCGTCGGCAACATCATGCTGGGCTTCGGCCTGATCGTGCTGGTGCTGTGGCTGACCCTGGGCAGGCGCGCGGCGCTGCTGGTGGCGGCCTCGCTGCCGGTAACGGTGTTGTTCGCGTTGGCCTGCATGCGCTTCACTCATCTGCCCATCCATCAGATGTCGGTGACAGGGCTGATCGTGGCCCTGGGCATCATGGTGGACAACGCCATTGTCATGGCGGACACGGTCACCCGCTACCGCCGCGACGGCATGCGTGCCATTGCCGCCGCGGCGCGCGCGGTGCGCCATCTGTGGCTGCCGCTGCTGGGCTCCACCCTCACCACCGTGCTGGCGTTCATGCCCATCGTGCTGATGCCCGGGCCGGCGGGTGAGTTCGTCGGCGGCATCGCCCTGGCGGTGAGTTTTTCCCTGGTGGGTTCGTGGCTGATTTCACTCTTTATCGTCGCTCCGCTGGCGGGGTTGTGGCTGCGCCCGGAGCAGGGTCACGGCATCCGCATGCCGCGCCTGGGGCAGCGCTTTCGCCGGCTGCTGCACTGGGTCCTGGTGCGCCCGCGGCGGGTGATGGCGGCGATTCTTACGCTGCCGTTGCTGGGTTTTGTGGCGGGTAGCCAGTTGCCCGAGCAGTTCTTTCCCGTATCGGACCGGGACATGATCAACCTGGAGCTATTCCTGCCGGCGTCCGCTTCAATCGAGGCCACCCGGCGTGCCACCGCCGAGCTGGGCACGGTGCTGGCGGAGTACCCTGAGATCGAATCCCTGCACTGGTTCGTTGGCCGCAGCGCGCCGCCGTTCTACTACAACCTGATGGACCGGCGCGACGGCAGCCCGTTCTACGCCCAGGCCATGTTGCGCGCCACGGACTTCCGCGCCGCCAATCGCCTGGTGGATACCCTGCAGCGCCGCCTGGACCGTGACTTTCCGCGCTACCAGGTGATCCTGCGCCGCCTGGAGCAGGGCCCGCCGTCGGCGGCGCCCATCGAGCTGCGCATCGTCGGCCCCGACCTGGACCTGCTGCGCAGCCTGGGTGATGAAGTGCGCCGCGTTGCGCTGGAAACCCGGGACGTAGTGCAGGTGCGCGATTCCCTGGGGGAATCCGTGCCCAAGCTGTGGCTGCATGCGGACGAGATCGGTGGCCGGCTCGGCGGCATGGCCCTGACCGAGCTCGCCGCCAGCCTGCAGGCGGACCTGGACGGCCGCTCTGGCGGCTCGCTGCTGGAGGCCACCGAACAACTGCCAGTTCGCGTGCAAAGCGCCGGTGCGCGTAGCGGCGACATCCAGGCCCTGCAGCGCCTTGACGTGGTGCTGCCCGGCGGCAATCGCCCGCTGATGGCGCTGGCCGAGGCGCGCCTGGCACCGGCGCCCGCGCTGATCACCCGCCGCGACGGCGAGCGCATCAACAACATCGAGGTCTATGTGCGCGACACCGTGTTGCCCTCCGTGGTACTGGAGCGTGTGCGCAGCGCACTCGACGCCGGGGGCTTCCACCTGCCGGCGGGGTATCGCCTGGAAATCGGCGGCGAGAGCGAAAATCGCTCCGAGGCCGTGACCAAGCTGATGGGCAGCGTCAGCATCATTGCCGTCCTGCTGGTGGTGACGGTGGTGATGTCATTCAACTCCTTTCGCCTCAGCCTGATCGTATTCGCCGTGGCGGTGCAGGCGGCGGGTCTGGGCATGCTCAGTCTGGCCCTGAGTGGTTACCCCTTCGGCTTCAACTGTATCGTTGCGGTCATGGGCCTGGTTGGCCTGGCGGTCAACGCCGCGATCGTGATCCTCACCGAACTGCGGGAATCCGACGCCGCCATGGCGGCTGACACCGCCGCCATCGAAGCAGCCGTGGCCGCCTGCACCCGCCATATCAGCTCCACTACCGTCACCACCGTAGTGGGGCTGATGCCGCTGATTTTCTCCGGCGGTGGCTTCTGGCCCCCCTTCGCGGTAGTGCTCGCCGGTGGCACCGTACTCGCCACCCTGCTGTCGCTGCTGTTCGTGCCCTGCGCCTTCCTGCTGCTGCGCCAGCCAGGGGCAGGGCGGTTGTGGCGGGCGCGGGCGCCCGAACAGCCCCTTGCCGCATAAACCGCTGCAGTAGAGGGCTGTAGCAACTCTGTTTCAAATGAACTGAAACCAGGCCTGATGAAGCTAAAGCTAACTGAGGCGGGACGCGGCATCCAGCCGTGCAGCATCCGGCAGATCTGATGCTGGATGATCAGAGTGGCGGCGTGAGGTCATCAGTAGTGATACCTCAACTGCACCACCCACAGCGCCCCATTCTCGATCCTGTACACCATGCGGTGCTCATCGTTGATGCGCCGGGACCAGTAGCCTGATAGCGCATGCTTCAGGGGCTCCGGCTTGCCGATGCCCTCGAAGGGCGCGCGCTGGACTTCCTTGATCAGGCTGTTGATTCTCTTGAGGATCTGTTTAGCGGTTTTCTGCCAGTGGAGGTAGTCCTCCCACGCACGCTCGGCAAGAAACAGCTTCACTCGAGCAGCTCCCGCTCGCTGCCGCCACCTTGTTCCAGCTCCGCAACAGCCTCGATCAGGCGCCGGGCGTTTTTCGGGCTTCTGAGCAGATAGGCGGTTTCTTCCAGGGCCTGGTAGTCCTCCATGGAGATCATGACCACGGCGCCTTCGCCCTTGCGGGTGATGGCGATGGGAGCGTGGTCCTCGCAAACGCGCTCCATGGTTCTGGCGAGATTGCTCCGGGCCGCAGTGTAGCTGATGCTTTCCATATCAAGCCTGTACATGTACATAAAATTGTACAAATTATGCGTCTGCATTATCGCGCCGTCAACTCCCCTCGCCTCTTGGCTCCTGATCTTTGGGCCCTCCTTTGCTATCCGGGCCATCCCGAGGGTCAGACATGGCCGATACCGCATATCTCGACTAGGGCATCTCTGATCAATTCGGCAATGGCTCAGCGGAGCCTCTGGCGGACACTGGCGAGGCGCAACGCGAAGGTCAAGGGTTGCTCTCCTTGACGAGCGTTGCAACGACGTCCAGTGTGCGCCAGAGGCCCGCCCTTCGGGGCCTTGTGTTGATCCGCCTGACGTCGTTGCGGTCACTTGAAAGGCAACCAGCCTTCCCGCGTGACCGCGTCTCCCCAGACGAATCAACGCAAGGCCTGAGCGATCGCCGAATTAATCAGAGGTGCCTTAATAAAAAACCCCCGGGGCGGCAGCGCCCCGGGGGTTTGGTTTGATCAGCGCCTGTTGTTCAGGGCAGCAGGTGTTTGACCGCGTCGCGCTCTTCGATCAATTCGCGCTCCGTGGTTTTCATGCGCGCACTGCTGAAGGCGTTGATCTCCAGGCCCTGGACGATCTCCCACTGGCCGTTGTGGCAGCGGCAGGGGAAGGAGTAGATCAGCCCCTTCTCGATGCCATAGCTGCCGTCGCTGTACACACCCATGCTGACCCAGTTGTCACCGCCGGTGCCCAGGGCCCAGCTGCGCATGTGGTCGATGGCCGCGGAAGCGGCAGATGCCGCAGAGGAGGCACCACGCGCCTGGATGATGGCGGCACCGCGCTGCTGCACGGTGGGGATGAAGTGATCCTCATACCAGGACTGCTCGATCAGTTCCATGGCGTTGCGACCGTCGACGCTGGCGTGGTGCACATCCGGGTACTGGGTGGAGCTGTGATTGCCCCAGATGGTGAGGCGGCTGACGCGAGTGATCGGTACTTCGGCCTTCTGCGCCAATTGGGTCAGGGCGCGATTGTGGTCGAGGCGTGTCATCGCGGTGAAGTTGCGCGGGTCGATATCCGGCGCGTTGCGCTGGGCGATCAGCGCATTGGTGTTGGCCGGGTTGCCGACGACCAGTACCTTGATATTGCGGCTGGCGACATCGTTGATGGCCTTGCCCTGCACCGAGAAGATGGCCGCGTTGGCTTCGAGCAGGTCCTTGCGCTCCATGCCCGGACCGCGGGGGCGGGCGCCGACCAGCAGGGCGTAGTCGGTATCCTTGAAGGCGACCTTGGGATCATCCGTGCAGATCACGTCCGCGAGCAGCGGGAAGGCACAGTCGTCCAGTTCCATGCGCACGCCCTGCAGGGCGTCCATGGCGGGGGTGATATCGAGCAATTGCAGGATCACCGGCTGGTCGTTGCCGAGCATGGCGCCGGAGGCGATGCGGAACAGCAGGGCGTAGCCGATCTGGCCGGCGGCACCGGTAACGGTAACGCGAACGGGTTGTTTCATTGACTCGGGTTCCTGTTGGCGGTCGGTGATTGAGGGTTCGGCGGCGCGGGCTGTGGTGGCACGCACGGGCGGCCATTTTAGTCAGGCGGCGGCTGAAAAGCCACCTTGGCCCCTGGTGCCCTGTCGGGTGCGTTGCAAAGCCGTTAAAATAACCCGTTTATAGTTAATCTCCGGCCGCACAGGTATCGCCGTGACCCAGCCCCTGTTGTTCGATCCGATATCCGCCCTGCCAGTGCCTGACCCGGCCCCGGCATCTGCCGCCGAATCCGCTGGAGTGCCCGCCGGGGCATCCCCGGAAACCGCCGGGGATCGCGCCAAAAAGGACCGGACCCGTTTCAACAAGCTGCAGAAGCGCTTGCGCCGCCAGGTGGGGCAGGCGATCGAGGATTACCGCATGATCGAGGCGGGGGACCGGGTCATGGTCTGCCTGTCCGGGGGCAAGGACAGCTACGGCATGCTGGATATCCTGCTCAACCTGCAGCACAGCGCACCGGTGCCGTTTGAGCTGGTCGCGGTGAACATGGACCAGAAGCAGCCAGGCTTTCCGGAGGATGTGCTGCCCCGCTATCTGGAAGGGCTGGGCATTGAGTACTACGTGGTCGAGAAGGACACCTACAGCATCGTCAAGTCCCTGGTGCCCGAGGGCAAGACCACCTGTGGTCTGTGTTCGCGCCTGCGCCGCGGCACCCTCTACGGCTTTGCCGAGCAGATTGGCGCCACCCGGATCGCCCTGGGCCACCACCGCGACGACATTATTGAAACCCTGTTCCTGAACATGTTCTATGGGGGTAAACTCAAGGCCATGCCGCCGAAACTGCTCAGTGATGACGGCCGCAACATGGTGATTCGTCCCCTGGCTTACTGTGCGGAAAAGGACCTGGCGCGCTATGCCGAGTACCGGGGTTTCCCGATCATCCCCTGCAACCTGTGCGGTTCCCAGGAAAATCTTCAGCGTCAGGTGATCAAGCAGATGCTGCAGGACTGGGAGCGCAGCCATCCCGGGCGCATCGAGACCATCTTTTCGGCCATCCGCAACGTGGCTCCATCGCAACTGGCGGATACCGCGCTGTTCGATTTCGCCACCCTGCAGTTGCAGCGGGAGGCCGCTTCCGGGCGCATCCCTGCGTTCGAGCTGTCCTGAGGCCTGCCGGGCGCACGGCATGGCGCGTCGACAGGTCTCGCCAGGCGCTGCAGGCATCTCGAAAGTACTGTCAGATATGTTTTCAATACACTGTATTTTATTGGGTTTTTTGGCCTTTTTATTGTTGGCGCCCGAGCTTCCTGGAGCAAACTGCTCAAGCGATGCGTGACGCCGGGCCAGGGGACCCCGGAACACCTTGGCCCGGTTCATGCAAAGCGGTTCCCGCAGAGGGTCGGACATCGGCTGCTGCGTCAATCCCTTGGCGCCCGCCGTGTGTCCGGCTGCAGTGGTGGGACATTCTCCGGAACCACGGGGAATGTTGCTACCGAAAGGTGTCAGTCCTTTGACAGTCGCGGGGGCGAAGATGACGATCAGTACCGATCGCGCGGATATCCAGAGCCTGTTGGCCCAGATGCGGGAACTGCGTGCCCAGACCCAGCCGCAGTTGCAGGCGCCTGTATCGCCAGCAGCCGATATGGCTGCCAATGGGGGCTTGCGCGCGAATGCTCCCGAGGCACCGGGATTCCAGGAAATGCTGGTGCGTGCGGTGGATTCGGTCAACCAGACCCAGCAACAGGCGCGGCAGATGGCCAACGCCTTTGAGATGGGGGACCCGGGGGTGAGCCTCGCCCAGGTCATGGTGGCCTCTGAGAAGGCCAGCGTGTCCTTTCAGGCCCTGTCCCAGGTCAGGAACCGCCTGGTGGAAGCCTACCAGGACATCATGAACATGCCGATCTGACAGGCGTGATGACCGCTGTAGCCAGGAGACGTCAGCATGGCCCAGGTTCCCGCTGAAACCAGGCAGTCGCGCCCCGCCCGGGAGGGCGAGAGCCGCATCATGCCCCAGAGCGATCTGCTCGAGGGGCTCGGTAACCTCAATCTGCTGCGCCAGCTTGGCCTGCTGCTGGGGCTGGCCGCCAGTGTGGCCATCGGCTTCGCCGTGGTGCTGTGGGCCCAGGGTGACGACTATCGTCCTCTCTACGCCAGCCTCGATCGTCTCGATTCCTCGGAAGTGCTGCAGATTCTCGACAGTCAGCGCATCCGCTACCGCATCGATACCCACAGCGGCGCACTGATGGTGCCCTCCGACCAGATTCACGAGGCACGCCTGAAGCTGGCCGAGGCCGGCGTTCACGGCGAGCGCACGGTGGGGTTTGAACTGCTCGATCGTGATCAGCCCCTGGGGACCAGCCAGTTCATGGAGGACGCGCGTTACCGGCGCAGTCTGGAGGGGGAGCTGGCGCGCACCATCGCCAGCATCCACAGCGTACGCAGCGCCCGTGTGCACCTGGCGATGCCGCGTCAATCAGTCTTCCTGCGCGATGCACGCAAGCCCTCCGCGTCGGTGTTCCTGGAGCTGTTTGCTGGCCGGCGCATCGAACCGGAGCAGGTTCGCGCTATTACCAACCTCGTCGCCACCAGCATTCCGGAGCTGACCGCGGAAAACGTCACCGTGGTCGACCAGCGCGGTAACCTGCTGTCACGCCTGGCCCAGGAGGACCCGGGGCTGGCCGCGGCAAATCGGGAAATTGAATACACCCAGCGCCTTGAGGAGCGTCTGGCGCGGCGTGTCCACGGTATTCTCGAGCCCGTGCTGGGCCCGGGGCGCTTCCGTGCGGAGGTGGCCGCCGATGTCGACTTCACTGCGGTGGAACAGGCCGACGAGTTCTACAATGCCGACCTGCCCGCCGTGCGCAGCGAGAGCCGGGTCGAGGAATCCCGCACGGGTGACGCGCCTGTCGCCGGGATTCCCGGCGCCCTGACCAATCAGCCACCCGGAGCCGGTGCGGCACCGGAGCAGGCAATGGCCGGCCCCGGAGTGATTCCGGCACAACCACCCGAACGCAGTCGCAGCCAGAGTGTGCGCAACTACGAACTGGATCGCACCGTCAGTTATACCCGGCACCAGGTCGGTCGCCTGCGCCGCCTGTCCGTGGCGGTGGTGGTGGACGATCCCGCGCTGGGCAATGGTGCGGTCAATGGCGAGGCGGCTGCCTGGGGTGATGCCGAGCTGGAGCGCATCGCCATACTGGTGCGTAATGCGGTCGGTTTCGACGCTGCGCGTGGTGATGTGGTCAACGTCATCCACTCGCCCTTTGCCCTGAGCGGCGAGTTGGTGGAGGGGATCGAGGGCCCGCCCTGGTGGCAGGAGCCGTGGCTGGCCGGAGTAGGCCGGCAATTGCTGGCGGCGCTGTTTATCCTGGTGCTGGTGTTCGGGGTGCTGCGCCCGGTGATGAAGAATCTCACCCAGTCAGCGCGCGACGGCGGTGGCGACATGGGTATGCCCCTTGGTGGCGGTGGCGAAGCGATGGCGACAGCCACGGGGGGCGGCGGTCGTCTTGGCGAGGACAACGTGACCCTGAGTGGCGGTGACAGTATGCTGTTGCCAGGCCCGAGCGATGGCTATGAGCAGCAGATCAATGCCATCAAGGGCCTCATTGCCGATGACCCGGGGCGCGTCGCCCAGGTGGTGAAGAAGTGGGTAGCCAGCGGTGACTGACGAGCAGAAACAGCAGGCGGTACGCAACCGCCCGCGCATGAGCCGCCTCGACCAGGCGGCGATCTTGCTGATGTCCCTTGGCGAGAAGGACGCGGCTGCCGTGCTGCGTCATCTGGGTCCGAAGGAGGTACAGCGCCTGGGCTCGGCCATGACGCGGCTGGAGAACGTCGCGCGCGACCAGGTCGAGGAGGTGATCCAGAATTTCCTGAGTGATGTCGGCAGCCTGACCGGCCTGGGGGTCGGCGCCGACAACTATATCCGCAAGATGCTGGTGGAGGCCCTGGGCGAGGACAAGGCGAGTTCGCTGGTTGACCGTATCATGCTGGGTGGCAATACCACGGGCCTGGATACCCTGAAGTGGATGGATCCGCGCTCGGTGTCGGACATCATCCGCCACGAGCATCCGCAGATCCAGTCGATTGTGGTGGCCTACCTCGATTCCGATCAGGCGGCTGAGGTTCTGGCGAACCTCAGTGAAAAGCAGCGCCTGGATATCGTCATGCGCGTTGCCTCCCTGGATTCGGTGCAGCCATCGGCCCTGCAGGAACTCAACAACATTCTCGAAAAACAGTTTTCCGGCAGCACTGGTTCGCAGACCAAAATGATGGGCGGACACAAGGTTGCGGCGGAAATCATGAACCATCTCGATACGGCCATCGAGAGCGATCTGATGCAATCGATCAAGGAGATCGACGAGGATCTGGGCACCAAGATCCAGGATCTGATGTTCGTCTTCGAGGATATCAAGAATATCGACGATCGCGGTGTACAGTCGCTGCTGCGCGAAGTGTCCTCCGAGGTGCTGATTCTCGCGCTCAAGGGTGCCGACGACGAATTGCAGGAGAAGATCTTCAAGAACATGTCCAAACGCGCTGCAGAATTGCTGCGCGACGACCTCGAGGCCAAGGGGCCTGTGCGTGTCAGCGAGGTGGAGGGAGCGCAGCGCGAAATCCTCACCATCGCCCGACGCATGGCCGACTCCGGCGAGATCACTCTCGGCGGCAGCGGCGAGGAGATGATCTAGTGTCCATCGACGGGGCGGCCTGCCCGCCGCCGGTGACACGCTATTCCGGGGCGCGTGGGCCATGAGCGAAGCCGAGAAGGCCAATCGCATACCCGCGGCGGATTGCGCCAGCTTCGACAGCTGGCGTCTGCCTGAGGTTGCCGCCGGGCACATCGTGCCTGCGGCCAGCGAGGCGGTGCGTCGTGAGCGCGCTCGAGAAGCTGAACTGGTTCACCGTTCCCTGACAGCCCGCGAACTCGAGTCGATTACCCGGCAGGCCCGGGACGAGGGCTATGCCGACGGGCACGCCGCCGGTACGGCCCGGGGTCATGAGGAAGGCTATGCCGTCGGTCTCGAGGAGGGGCGAGCCGCCGGTCGCGCCCAGATCGAACGCGAGACGGCCCGGCTCAAGGGCTTGCAGAAAAGCCTTCTCGCGCCCATTGAGGCACAGCGCGAGGCCCTGGATGGGGCGTTGCATGCCCTGGCGGTCGCACTGGCCAGCGCCATCATCGAGCGGGAACCGGGCACGCACCCGGATGTGCTGGGCAGCCTGGTGCGGCGAGCCATTGCGGCACTGCCCCAGGGGGCCGACAATATCCAGGTCCACTTGCATCCCGACGACCTGGCGCTACTCCAGGCCGAGGGCCTGAGCGAGCCCGCCTGGCAGCTCCTGCCCGACCCGGCGATGACTCCCGGTGGCTGCCGCGTCAGCACCCGGCACAGCCTGGTCGACTACACCCGCGAGACACGTCTGCGGCAGCTGCTGGAATCGCTGCAGTCCAGCCTGCCGGAGGAGACCGGCGGCCGTGACTGAGAGCGACCCGGGGAAGAGGCTGCTGGCCGCGCTGAGCGCCAGTACCCGGGCGGTGGACGCGATGCGCCCGCAGCCCGAGGTCAGCGGCCAGCTGGTGCGTGTGGTCGGCTTGACCCTGGAGGCGGTTGGTCTGCGCGCTGCCGTGGGCAGTCGCTGTCTGGTGCAGGGCAGGGCGGAGCGGGTGCTGGAGGCGGAGGTGGTCGGGTTTGCCGGCGAGCGCCTGTTCCTGATGCCGGTAGAGAAGGCCGAGGGGCTGGAACCCGGGGCCCGGGTATGGGTGTCCCGGGATGCGACCAGCGTTCCGGTCGGCCCCGGCTTGCTGGGCCGTGTGATCAGCGGCTCCGGGCAACCCCTGGATGGTCGGGGCCCGCTGGAGGGCAGTTCCCGCCAGGGTCTCGATACGCCATTGATCAACCCCTTGCAGCGCAAGCCGATCAGCGACGTGCTGGACGTTGGCATCCGTGCGATCAATTCGGTAC
>JBJHBY010000031.1:0-21075 GCA_050485745.1 Gammaproteobacteria bacterium
ATCAGATTGATGATCACCAGGGCGACAGCGGCACGGAGTACAACAGCGAACAACCGTACAATCGCCTGGTCGGGCTGATCAGACAGGATGCCTCCGATTCCGGCCCATACCATCCATGCTAAGAATATCCAGAATGGCAACGGTATACGAATCCGGATACTTCCTTTCAGACTGAAAATCAGAAAAGCCAGGGCCAGCACGACCAGGTAAGCCCGCTCATATTTCAGAAGCTGGGCTTCATGGCCAAACCATGCTATGGCCGGTACGTAGAAGAGAATCAGCAGCTTCTGGAATAGCAGCTCCGGTGTATTCCGGCCCGGGGGCATTCCCTGTACTTCATGGTCCCGGCTATTCATTTGTACTCCCATGTTTGATCTCTTCATCAAGCCGGCGTTACTGCTCCAGCTTTAGAACCGGTGCAAGTGGCGTTCGTCTGGTATGAGCTTCTCTGCCCTCGACATCTATATACCATTGCTTACGTGCATCACGGAATTGCCTCAAATTTTCCGGCAAGGAAGAACCCATACCATCCAGATAATTGAACAAACATGCATCCTCAACGCCCTCCCGGAAGCCTTCCCACCTACGACTGCTCAAGGCGCCATCATTGGACTCGTAAGTCACAGCCCAGGAGGGCCGTCTCTCATCATCAAAATCCGTCCATGATGAATTGCCATCCGTATGACTGAAAGACCAGAAGCCAATTCCAGTCGCGTGCCGCTGGCGAGCGTCCCATGCAAGCATACGATAGAACGAAGGTGGTGCCTTCTTGGGGGGGAATTCGGGGTTATCATATAGCCAATATTGCTCAAAACCGGATCGAAAAACATCGGCACCTAGCGAGTCGACCAATGCCTTTCTCGGCTGCACAATATCGACCAGCCCCCGCAAATCCTCGATATGACGACGGGCAATGCGAACCCCTGCAGACTGTGAAGCGATGGGGTTGGCGTAGAGTCTTACCTGGGGATCGATCGCCTTGACTTGGCGGGCAAACTCGAGCAACGGAGGAATATCTCTGGCATTTGGCTCGTCTATCGGATACAAGGCCCATTGGTGCTTGTCGTATCCAGCAGCGGACAACTCCTGGGTTAACGTTTCCAACCATTGACTCAGCCTCTGGACTCCCACTCTTTCCCCGACATCACCCCAGTCTTCGCCAAGAAAATGGGGCAACCGAAGAAAGAGAATAATCATTCCCTCTTTAGCAGGTGCTAATTCCTGAAGACGGCTGCGAAAGGCCTGCAGACGCCTGGACTGATCCTGCGCAGACGTCTCTGCCAGCGCTGGCGCATCGTTGAAATGTACGAAATGGGCATTAGTCTTTCCGCGAGCCAGCAATACACTTGCGCGAGTCTGGTTGTTCCAAACAGGCCTTTCTCTACCATAAGTCCAAGGGTTGACCCTGGGGCAATGCTTATCCACCGTGAACCCTGGTGTCGAGTGCACCACTGTTGTCAACCTGAGGGTCTTGTTTCCCACATTCAACGTAGCGGAAGACTCACCATCAGGGCGGTCAGTTCCATCGATGTCGACCCAAAGATAGCGAGGCTCACCTGGGCTCAGAGTCCAGCAAGTCATTAGGGGCACGAGAGGGTCGAGTAAGCGGTCGCCCGTGATCGCAGTCATGCGCTGAACTTCATACAGGGAGATGCCACTGGCGGCCGTGGAAGGACATACTTCCACTTCTTCAGAAGCGCCCACCTGGAGCAGGAGGCTTTCCCGCTCAAATTTAGTCATTTCAATCTTGATAACATCCGCACTGCCTGGCTGGGATTGAATGTAAGGTCGCAGACCCCAGGGGTCGAGCCTTCTAACAGAAAGAGTCTCTGCACTACTCATGACCTGCTGCGCCTGAACCATATTCCAGAGCAGGTTCCGACTGCTAATCAGGCGATCCACGCTGTCCTGCCGAGCGTCCTCGGCCTGAAGCAGCTCCCGGCCATCCAGTGAGGCGGGCTCCCCCTCCGTTCGCTCCCTGACCACCAATTCGTCCATGCTCAGGAAGCGGGATGTTGCATGGATAACCACGATTGCATCACGATCAACGTAGGCCATGGGCACTCGAATCCAGATGCTGCGATCGTCGACTTGTCGATCAGGATCCTTTTCCCAGGCACCCGAATGAATGAACCCGCTCTCGCTGCGTCCGGAGTAGACATCAATGCGGTCAGGGACGCCCACGTCCAGGTTAATGGATTCCGCAACATTAATGACCATTTCGCCGCTTCTAGCCGATACGCCATCTACCCGGAGTTTGATGACCACGGGAATAGGCTGAGACCACGTGGCGGCTTGGGGCGACAGCCACATCCGGGTTTCACGTGATATGCCATCTGTCAGATGCCCAGGCTTGAACGCACTGGCACTCTCTCTGTAGTTTGGTCGAGGCTTCACTGACTGCACCTCTACAGTCAAGCTCACCATAGTGCTTGAGGCCGCTACAGCCAAAGGCGGGGTAGATGCTATACACGCCGCAAACAGCACTGCTGCATTCAGAACATGTCTGCTCCATCTCAAGCGCGCAGTTTTCATAGTCCACCTCTCAATTCACCATTCATTCATCCGGGAACACCTGGTGTGGGCTCGTCATCCGAGAGGCCTTGAATCTCACCCAATCCTTAAAGGACCTATCTGATGACACCTCGTGTATCGATCAGTATTTTCTCATTCAATTCTGATGCCTTGATTTTTCTGAACTGCCGATGATCGACCAGTAACAGGATAATGTCCGATCGATCGATAACCTCTTTTAATGGCAGAAGATCAAACCTGTTGTGAGACTTGAGGTTTGGCTCACAAACAAGTAGCTGTCCAACAGCCTCATCGGCCAATTGCTTGACGATCTCGTAGGCGGGGGATTCTCTCAGATCGTCGACATCCGCCTTGAACGCAAGCCCGAGGCAACCAATTACCGGGTTCTTGAATTTTGTAGCCTTGGAACGAACACGTTCGATGACCCATTCCGGCTTGTGGTCGTTGACCTCCCTGGCCGTCCGGATCAAGCGGGACTGCTGCGGGGCCCGGGAAACAATGAACCAGGGGTCCACGGCGATACAGTGCCCACCAACTCCTGGCCCGGGGTTGAGGATGTTCACACGCGGGTGTCGATTGGCCAGCTCGATCACTTCCCAGGCGTTAATGCCCTCCTGGTCAGAAATCATCGAGATCTCATTGGCAAAGGCAATATTCACATCCCGGAATGAATTCTCGGTGAGCTTGACCAGTTCCGCTGTTTTCGCGGTTGTTGCCAGGACCTCACCCCGCACAAAGCTTTCATAGAACTCCACCGCGACTTCGGTACTGGCTTCATTGATTCCCCCAACAACCCGGTCGTTTTCCACCAGCTCAATCAGGATGCGCCCGGGGAGGACGCGCTCCGGACAGTGGGCAATGAATACATCTTCCCCCACTCTCAAGTCACGGCCTTCAAGCTCGCGCTGCAGGATGTCCGCCACAATTTCATCAGTTGTTCCCACGGGGCTGGTGGATTCCAGGATGACCAGATTGCCTTTGGCCACGTGGGGCACAATAGCCCGGGTCGCCTCTTCGATATAATGCAGATCAGGTTGTTTCCCTTCCTTAAAAGGGGTCGGCACAGCGAGGATGAAAATATCGGCGGGGCATGGCTCAAGCCCTGCCTTGAGATTGCCACTACCTACAGCGGACTTCACAAGAATGTCGAGATCCGGCTCGACGATATGTATGCGGCCCTGATTGATGGTGTCCACCACTTCCGGGCGCACATCGACACCAAAGACCTGGTAGCCCTTGGTGGCCAGCAGTGATGCGGTGGGTAGCCCGATATAGCCCAGCCCCACGACGCATATTTTTTTTTGCGTGCTCATATTCCGTTATCCTTTTTCTTCAAGCGGGCCAAGCGGGCCAGTCGGCGCAAGAGCATGACATCTCAATGCTCGAATGCTGCTTCAAGGGTTTCGACAATGCGCCCGGCGGCATGACCGTCGCCATAGGGGTTATGAGCCTCGGCCATGCGGAGGTAAAGGGATTCATCCCCCAGCACGTCTTCCACCGCCTGCACAATAGTTTCCGTATTGGTGCCCACCAGGCGAACGGTGCCAGCCGCCAGCGCCTCCGGGCGTTCGGTCACTTCCCGCATCACCAGAACGGGTTTACCCAGGGAGGGCCCTTCTTCCTGGATACCGCCTGAATCCGTAAGAATCAGGTCACTTTGATCCATAAGCCAAACAAAGGGCAGGTAGTCCAGTGGCTCAATAAGATGTACGTTGGGTAAGCCACCAAGATGGCGCTGTACGGGCTCACGCACATTTGGATTGAGGTGCACTGGATAGACGATGCACCAGTCAGGATGGCTTTCCGCCAGCCGGCGAATGGCCAGGCAAAGGTCTTCAAAACCCTGGCCAAAATTTTCTCGTCGATGCCCAGTGATCAAGACATTGCGCGCCGCCTCACCCAGTGCTGCCACAACAGCTTTTCCAAGCTGCTGCGCCCACACTTCCGAGGGCTGTCGGCCAGCCAGGTTTCTGGCCTGATGCAACGCGTCAATCACTGTATTCCCCGTCACCCAGATGCGGTCGGGCGCAACATTTTCCCGAAGCAGGGCATCCTGTGCCGTGCGAGTTGGCGCAAAATGAAACCGGGTCATCCGCCCCACCAGCACGCGATTCGCCTCTTCAGGAAATGGCGCACTGAGGTCACCGGTACGCAAACCTGCCTCAACATGGGCAACAGGTATCTGCGCGTAGAAAGCAGCCAGAGTCGCGGCCAGGCATGTGGTGGTATCGCCATGCACAAGCACGACGTCCGGCCGCTGCTGCTGCAGCACATCACGCATGCCCAGCAGGATTCGGCTGGTCAGGTCATAGAGATCCTGATTGGGCCGCATCAGGTCAAGATCGGTGTCTGGCTGAATGTCAAACAGTTGCAAAACCGGGTCCAGCATTTGCCGGTGCTGAGCCGTTACACAGACGTGAGTCTCGAAGGCCGGGTGAGCCTTGAGGGCAAGCACCACAGGCGCCATCTTGATGGCTTCCGGTCGAGTACCAAAAACGACCATCGCCTTGATGGACATGGGCTCAGGCCTCCAGCCCGCTGCTTGCCAGATCCGTTCCAGTGCGCTGCAGCACGCGCTGGCGAATGGCCTCGCGCTCGGCGTGGTCGCCGGCGTGGTGGTTGATGCCGCCGATGCGACGGCCCTGTACCACGGCGAGGATGGTGTCGAGGTCGATGCGCTCCAGGTCGTTGGCAAAGCCATACAGCAGGGCGTAATCACACAGCACGTTGATCAGCCGCGGCACCCCGGCGGAGAAGTAATGCACCGCGTCGATGGCGTCTTCGCTGAACAGTTCCGGGTCGCCACCGGCGGTGTCCAGGCGGTGGCGGATGTAGGCGCCGGTTTCTTCCGCGCCCAGGCTGTTGAGGTGATATTCCACCACCACCCGCTGCGCCACCTGGGCGAGGTCCGGGTGCTGCAGCAGTTGCAGCAGCTGCGGCTGGCCCACCAGCATGATGTGCAGCAGGCAATCGCGCCCGGCATTGATGTTGGTGAGCATGCGCAGGGTTTCCAGCGCACCGGCGGAGAGGTTCTGCGCCTCGTCGATGATCAGCAGGCTGCGCCGCCCGGCGCCGTATTCGTTGATCAAAAAGTGCTGCAGGCGGCGCATCAGTGCCGCATCGCTGTCGTTGCCGGGCTCTTCACCAAAGGCGGCCACCACCCAGGCCAGGGGTGAGGCATCCAGCACGCTGGTGTGGTCGATGTAGCCGATGGTGAGTTCGGTGTCGTCGATGTTGGCCAGCAGGCGCCGCACCAGGGTGGTCTTGCCCGCGCCCACTTCGCCGGTCATCACGGTAAAGCCGGAGTCGCCCTCGGCGATGCCGTATTCAAGGGAGGCCAGGCCCATGCGATGCCGGGGCGACATGAACAGGTAGCCCGGGTCCGGCATCAGGCGGAAGGGTTTGTCCGCCAGGCCGAAGTGCGCGCAGTACATATTGCCCATCATGTCAGCTGCGCACCTTGTTCAGCACGGTGCCGAGCAGCTGGGTACCCTGCAGCAGCTGCAGGGATTTTTCCAGCTCCTCGCGGCTGGTCACGCCGTCTTCCACCACCAGCAGAGTGGCGTTGGCGTAGGGGGTGAAGACCATGGCGTCGTCGTCGTCCAGCAGGGCGGGCAAATCAAACAGGATGATGCGGTCCGTGTAGCGGGTGGTCAGGTCGGTGAGCAGGGTGGTCATCGCCGGGGAGGACAACAGCTCGGAGCGGTAGCCGGAGCCCGGCCGCCCGGGCAGAATCACCAGCCGCTCCAGGCCCGGGTTGACGAGGATGTCCGCCACCTCCACCTTGCCTTCGAGGTGGTCCACCAGGCCCTGTTTCACCTCGATGCCGAAGGTGCTCGCCACACTGGGGTTGCGCAGGTCGAGGTCGGCCAGCAGCACGGTCTGGTTCACCTCCTGGGAGAGGGCAATCGCCAGGTTGGCGGCGGTGAGGGTTTTTCCGGCATTGCTGTTGGGGCTGGTGATGGCCAGGGTTTGCCAGTTGTTCTGGCGCAGCTGGCGCAGCACCTGGGTGCGCAGCTGGCGGTAAGGCTCGGCGGCGCGGTCGTTGCTGTCCGCCGCCACCAGGCGGCGCCCGGCCAGTTCACGCGCCGGGCGCTGCACCTGGCGGGTGCTGGTGTAGTTGATCTTGCCCGGCAGGCCGCCATCGGCGGGCTTTGCGGCGGGGCGCGCCGCGCCGGCCACCCCGGTGGCGGGCTGGGCACCACCCTGCTGGCGCGCGGCCCGGGCTTTTTCCAGTGCTTGCTGAATGTAGTCCATGGTCACGTCCTCAGTTCAGGCCCAGGCGGTTGAGCAGGATGAAAAAGACCACGTCCAGTGGCCTCACTACGGCGTGAAACACCAGCAGGACAACGAGCAACGCAACGACGGCCGCCCCTGCAATCCAGTACCTGCGCTGGCTACCGCGCACCACCTCGTCCGCGGCGGTGATATAGGGCACCACGGCCAGGGCATTGACCCCGGTCAGGGCGTAGAGCTGGCGCTCGCCGCGGATGGAGCAGTCCAGGGCCTCCAACAGAGCCACCACACCCACACCGGTGATACCGCCCAGAATCAGGCCGATGAGCAGAATGGCGACGCGGTTGGGGCTGACCGGCTCCTGGGGCAATACGGGCGGGTCAATCAGGGTGAAGCGCTCGCCACGGCGGTCCTGTTCCAGGCTCTGGGCCAGCTCGGCCTCCATCTGCTTGGCGCTGAGCTCGCGGTATTTGGCGCGAGCATTATCGAGGTCGAGCACGATGTTGTTGTAGCTGCGCTCGACTTCCGGGGTGCGCTGCAAAAAACCTTCATGGCGGGTCAGCCGCTCGCGCAGTTCGGCTTGCTTGGCGGCAAGGGCACGGGTCTCGCTGCGGGTGATCTGCAACTGGGTGTTCAACAACACCCAGGCGGGGTTGTCCGGCTGCGGGCTCTGCACCGCGCCATTGGCGCCAAGGGCGCGACGCTCCAGGCTGGTCAGCAGCTGCTGCTGGCGCAACACCTCGGGGTGGTCGTGACTGTAGCGCTCCTGCAGGCCGGCCAGGCGGTCGCGGGCATCCGCCAGCTCGCGGGCGGCGTCTTCGTCGCCACCGCCGTCGATACCCAGGTTCGCCTCCAGTGCGCGAATCTGTGAACCGAGACGGCGCACGTCCGGGTGGTCGGCGCTGTAGCTGGCGGTGGCGCGGCTGTATTCAGAGCGCAGGGCGCGCAGGCGGTCGTAATCACCCAGCACCGCCTCACCGGTGGGCAGGATGGTGGGGGCGTAGCGGCTCAGCTGTGCCAGGCGGGCGTCATAGTCGAGCTGAGTTTTTTCCAGCTCGCGCAGGCGCAGGGTAATTTCGGCGATCTCGCGCTCGGTGCGGTCCACCACCTGCAGGTTGTATTGATACAGTTCCGGCAGGGCACCCTGGTTCTCTTCCTTGAAGCGGGCCAGCTGGCCCTCCAGTTCGGCCATGCGCTGGCGCAGGGCACGGCCCTCGGCGCGCAGGAACTCAAAGGTACTGGCGGCGTGCTGGGTGCGGGCACGCAGGTTTTCGTTGAGATACAGGGTCACCAGCTCGTTGGCCACGCGCTGGGCGATATTGGGACTACGATCATCGAAGGACAGGTTGAAGGCGATTGTGGCCTGGGTGGGGCGGCCACTGCGCGGGTCGATCACGTCGGCGCTGATCAGGTCAATGCGCATGCGGCTCTGGAAATCACGGGCAATCTCCGAGCGGGGGATGCGGCGCAGCTCCTCCGGGGTATAGAGGTTGTGGCGTTCGACGATCTCGTTGATGTTGCGCTGGGTCATGATGCGCTGGCTGATCACCTGGATCTGCTGGTTGGCATAGCTGGTAATGGTGGAGCGCACCAGGTCCCGCGGGATTTCCTGCTCTTCAATAAGAATGGTGGCCGTCGACCGGTAAGTCGGCGGCCAGAACCAGGCAAAAAGCGCCGTCAGGATGAAAACAGTTGCCGCAGGAACGATGAAATAGAGCTTCCGACGACGAAAAATGCTGACGTACTCACCAAGAGTCTTTTCATCCGTGTCAGCGATATCTTGATACTGGTTCATAACGATTTCCGCTCGGTCTAAGGCCCAAACAGGGGCTTCTCGGGTTCGTAACGCAGGTAGAGATTACCGATATGCGCCTCGGCGCTGCGATCCAGCACTTTGCGCTTCTGGTAACGATAGCGGTATTCCGCGCCCACCACCCAGTTGCGGGTGAGGCGGTGGTCATAGCCGAGCACGCCAATATAGTAGTCGCGCTCGGAGCGCTGCGCGGTGGGCAGGCCGGAGCTGCCGTCCACGGCCTCGTTGCGCCCCCAGGTCAGGGCGCTGCGCACCGTTCCGCGCTCGCTGAGCTGCCAGCGCCAGGCGGCGCGGGCGCGACGCGCTTCCAGCAGACGGCCGTCGGAGGACGGCGTGGTCTCCTGGTTCAGGCGCAATGAGGCGCGGTGTCGCTCGCGGTTGTAGGTGGCTTCGAGCCGTGCCACGCGGCTGTTGGCAGATCGGTCGCGCAGTTCGCAGATGCCAAAACCCTCGCCAAACTCGGAGGGGCAGAACTCCAGCGGGTCACTGATCGAATATTCGGTCTCGACCCGCGAATTACCCAGCGAGGCGCTGAGTTCAAGATGCTCAGTGTAGCGGTGGCTCAGCCCCACGTCGGCGCCGAGGGTTTCGCTCTCGGTCTTGTAGGACAGGGGCACCGGCAGGCCAAAAAAGTTGAAGCTGGCATCCCTGAATTCCGGGCGGTACAGGTTGCCGAAGCCCTGCACGGTCAGGTCAGTGCGCTCACTCAGGCGCAGGGTCCAGCCCAGGCTGCCGGAATAGAAGCGATAGTCGACGAACTGGCGCCTGTCGGAGCCATAGCTGACATCCGTGGCGTTGATGCTGGCACTGAGCTGCTGGCGCTCGGTCCAGCTCCAGCCCCAGGAGGCGCCGACATTGCCGCGCTCGCGGCGCACCGCCGCATCGCTGACCCGGCCGGTGTCTTCGATTTCGCTGGTGCGGGTACTGTCACGATCAAAGCCACCGGTCAGGCTGATCTGGTGGCGCTCACCCAAAAAGGACCAACGCCCGCGCAGGAACTGATCATCGCTGTTGTATTCGTCGCGGTTGTACCAGGAGGAGCGCAGCATCAGGTTCAGGTTGCCCTCGGAGGTGCCGCGCCGGTGGTCCCAGTCGACGGTCGCTGTGGTGGAGCCGCCCAGAATCGAGGTTTTGTTGTCCCCCGGGCTGAGGCGCACGTTGCTGTCGTGCTCGGCGCGGGCCTCGGCACTGAAGGTGACCGTATTCGATGCCGCCAGCAGGGCCGGTGCGGGCAGCAGCAGCAAGGCGCAGCCCAGCGCACGCAGCTGCGCCACGCGCCACGCGGAGGGCATCGAGCCAGCCGATCTTGTCAGAACCAACGGCATACCACACATCCTGTGCCCGGCGAGTTTATGTTTATATCCGGGCGGTCACACCAAGGGAAGCCACAGCACGCGGCTGCCAATCCCTGCACTTGCTCACCTGCTGTCTTGCGCCAGGGGGCTTCCGGGCCCGCCCGCGGCACGCTTTCCGCGCCCGAATCAGGGTACGACGATCACATCCCCGCTCTGCAGCAGGATATTGCTGTCCAGGGAGCGGCCGCGCCGCACGTCCCGGTAGCGGAAGGGGATGGCCTTCTGCTCACCGCTGGCATCCCGGCGCAGCACCTGAATCCGGTTTTCGGCCGCAAACGGGTTGAGCCCGCCCGCCATGGCCAGGGCCTGCATCACATCGGTCGGACGATTGATCGGGAACTCGCCCGGGCGGTTGACCTTGCCCAGAACGTAAATTTTGTTGCCGCCAATCTGTCGCAGTGACACCGACACGGTGGGCGGCTCGTTCATGAAGCGGGTGAGGCCTTCGCCGATGGCCCGTTCCAGCTCCGGCAGGGTGCGGCCGCCGGCCTGGACATCGCCCAGCAGGGGCATGTTGATCTGCCCGTCGGGGCCGACCAGCACCTCCTTGCTCAGTCTTTCTTCATTCCAGACAAGGACATAGACCAGGTCACCGGGGTTGAGGCTGTACCCGGGCCAGGGTTCTTCGGCATCGGCGTGAGCCGTCAACGAGGCCAGGCCAGCCAGCAGTGCCAGGAGCAGGGTGCGCATTGCAAGAGTCATAGGCTTCATCACATCACTGTCGCGTCTGTTGTTATCTTGGGCGGGCCAGGGCTGTCAAGTGGGCTTCGTTCCGCTTTACATTCCACATTGATCCATCGTCCGGGCCGGCTCTGCTTTCGGCCACGATCCCACTGGCACGAGCGCTAAGTCTGGCATGCGTTCAACAGCTTTACAACTTCTCCCGCGCCGGGGTCAGGCCCCGCCCCGGCGCAAACAGGAGGGCAGAAAAAAGCCCGGAAGCGATATCTCGTTTCCGGGCTGCAAGGTTCTGGAAGCAGATGAACACACACTTTGGACCCGCGATGCACCGCATCGCAGGCGGGAGCTCAATGCCGGGCTTGCCGGCGGCGCATGGCGAAGAACAGCCCGAACAGGGCGGAGGCGCCAAACACACCAAAGGCCGAGGGTACGGCGCGAACGCTGATTTCAAGCATGCCCTCGTACTGGCCACCAAAAACGCCATCAGCAAACCCGGAGACGAGCAGGCTGTACCACACGCCGGGCACCAGGCCGGTCACACTCAGGGTATCGCCGTCCTGAACCAGGATGGGGGCATCGAAGCCGCCGGCGGAGGTCAGCTGCAGGTCCGCGAAGTTGATGCAGACACTGAGCGGATCACAGCTTGCCGGCTGCAATTCCGGAAACAGAATGGTGTTGTTGATGCTGATCTGGATGTTCGAGGCATCCGCCAGGGAGAAGTCCCACTGCTGCGAGAACTCGCCTGTACTGGCACTGCCGGCGAACATGTAGCTGCCGGCGCCCAGGTCGGCGTTGGCGTTGGGGCCGGGCATCAGCAGCATGGGGGTGGCAAGGGCGCTGCTGACTGCCATTGCGCTGGAGATGACCACGCCGCACAGGATTGATTTTATCGCTTTCATGGGAACCTCTCCGTCATATCAGGTGTTTTTTGCAGCCCGGCCACCTGGCCGGGCGCTACACCTTGTGTATTACTGCCGTATTGCCGTGTTCTTCATTTGTTCAGTTTTGCTGGTGCGTTTGCTCAGACACTGCGGCGGCGTGCAATGCCCGCCAGGCCCAGCAGCGCGGTACCAAACAGCCAGGCCGCCGCGGGCAGGGGTACTTCCTGCACCGTCAGGTTACCCAGATACTGGCCGCCCCAGAGGCCACCGCCGGCGACGGTGCCGGGCACGGTGCCGGTGATGGTCAGGGTGTACCACTCACCCGCGTTGAGCAGGGTGGGCACGACCAGGGAGTCGCCGGCAACAATGGTGGCCAGGACGTTGTCGCTGGCATCGGTCAGCACCAGCTGCAGATTGGTGATGTTGTACAGGTAACCCGCCGGGAATGCCGAGGGCAGGCTGGGTACGTTTTCGATATCGATTTCCACCTGGTAGGGCAGACCACCGTCCTCGCCCAGGCTGAAGCCCCAGGTATCGCTGAAATCGCCGTGCCAGGACTGCAGGCGGGAGAAGACATAGATGCCGTCCTCCAGGCCTTCGTTGTCCATGGACTCCGGCCACAGCAGGGAGGTTTGCAGGGTGTTGGCATGTACCACGGAGACGAATCCGAACAGTACGGTGGCCATCAGCAGTGAAGTCAGTTTTTTCATCGGTTGAGCCTCTCCAATTTTTTCTGGGGTTCAGGGTCATTCGCCCCGACCCGGACCATTCCTTGGAACGCCAGTGTTACGCGTTGACCAGGCTTGCTTCTCGTTTTTTGAGCGCAGCTACTTCCGTACAACAACCACCTCACGTTCGCCTGCGCCATGGTGCCGACCGCCTCCCGGGGCCACGTTCGCCCGGAGGACCTGGATGTAAAGCCGTTTGGCCCGCATCCAGGTGATCGTCGCATCCTGTCGCATTCATTATGAGTGCGCCGATGTCCACTTTACACCAGGACCGACACCTGTCGCCGACATTACTGCTCGTGTGACAGGTTTGGCGCTGTCTGCCGTAGTCACTACCCCGCTGATACGGCTACCCCGCCAGGTATCGGCAGGTTTTGCGGAGACTACGTTGCCGTGTGGGTGTTAGATATTCAACATTAGTGCCAACTGATGAGCACTGCTTGAAAAACAGTCAGTTACAAAGGTTTCGGAAATGACACACGCGGGTGGCTCGTGCCGGGGGAGCATAACCCGTTAAAAACCCCGACACATTTGGTCCCCTGCCCGTGACCAAATGCGCAGACATATCGGACAGATGATCGAGAGAGGCCGCAGGGAAGCCAGTCACCATGCGGGTTACGGAAAGGCGGGATGATGGCGGGGGCAAAAGAAAAGAGGGTGTAAAGAATTCCGGTACCTGCCTGGCAGCAGGGTTTGGGGTGCCATGTTTGCAGGGCGCCGGTTATGTGGCGGAGCCGCTGGCCCGGGGCACGCCGTCGTGAGTTGTGGCATGGGTGCGGGTCAGTTGGCCGGGCCGGCACGGGCGCGGGCCGGGTGGGCGGGCCGCCGAGTCATGGCACGGGCACTGCCAGGTGGCTGGGCCATCGAATCATGGCGCGGGCGCTGCCAGATGGGTGGCGACGCTGGGTTACGCCGCTTTGCGGCTAACCCAGCCTACCCAACTGGCTGACCGGAGCGCCGGGGGCAAAACCGCTAACCCGGTCTGCAGCCGATCGCGCAATCACGCGTCTCAACGAGCCCTGCGACGTGCAACACCGGCAAGACCGACCAATGCCGTGCCAAACAGCCAGGCTGCGGCGGGCAGCGGCACCACAGTGAGCTCACCGGTGTACTGCCCGCCCCAGATGCCATCCGCCACGCCCGTCACGGTCATGGTGTACACTTGGCCAGCCTGCAGCCCGCTGACGGTGGTTACGTCGCCATGAACGATCTGGGCCAGCACCGGGCCGCCATCTTCCAGGGTCAGCTCGAGGCCGACGATGTTGATGAAGCTAACCGGCGGGTCGGTTTGCGTCAAAGGGATGTTGTTGATGGACAGGGTCACGCTCGAGTCCTGGGCGAGACTGAAAGTCCACACATGCTCAAACGCCACATCAGGGCTGTACTGGTTCAGCTGCCCGAACCCGTAAGTGCCAAAGCCCAGATTGTCGTTGTCTTCTGTGATGATGAGGAAATTTGCATGAGCCACGGTCGCGGACACGAATAGCAATGTCGCGAACAGCGCCCGGGTTACAGGTTTCATCAGCTTCTCCTTGCCCGGTTGCGGCACAGCCGTTGCCAGCGGACATCCTGTATGCGGGATAGCCAGACCCTGATGGCCTGCTCCGGTGCCGAACCGTGCTTGTGTGTGCGTTGCTATCGTTAGTGTTTTTTTAGCGTTCGTGTTTTTTGGTCTTGCCTGTTATGGGTGGTGCTACTGCTCATCCAGGTGTTGCTTCTTGTTGTTTTGTATTAAGTGTTGCGTGTTGCGGTGTTGCTCATCCAGGTAGTGCTTTTTTAGTTATGGTCGGGTGGTCACCTCGGCGATAACGCTCCGGAGCCCCCTGATCGCCCATTTGCCACAGCCGCCTGTTAAATCTTGTTGTTGAGGCAGCCACGTCAGTCGGTCGACCCGTGCCACTGCGGGAGGCGCGGCTTGCAAGCCACGGTGCACCCATGCACGTCGAAATTCCATACAAGATTGGCGCCACATTTTTCATATCCTTTAAAAACAAGTGTTTAGCGTATGTCGACTCGCCGTTGACGTATGGCGGAAGGTCAGAAATGGAAAAAAATCCGACAGATTTCAGATGATCGATCAGCACTCCTGTTTTCAGAGGCGTTGATCAGTGGTGAGGCCCGGGGGTTTTGGTGGATTTTTGGGCGACTTGGGGGTATGGAGGTCGGCGGGCGCGGAGGTTGATGTAAAAAATATCGGCGGTGGGGTTTCGGGGTGGCGGCCCTGTTGGGGGCTTCGTGATGCACGGGTGGGGCTGGAACGGCGGTGCAAACGCCGGGTTACGCCGCGTTGCGGCTAACCCAGCCTACGAGCGGGGCATGGGTGGACGCTGGGTTACGCCGCTTCGCGACTAACCCAGCCTACGGGCGAGGTATGGAGGGACGCCGCTAACCCAGCCGGGATAAAGAGGCGCGGGGTTCGCGGCAAAGGCCGCGTAACCCAGCCTGCGTCAGGCGGTGCGGATGCTGTTGCGGCCGCTGTTCTTGGCCTGGTAGAGGTTCTGGTCGGCACGCTCGAACAGGGCTTCCGGGGTGTCTTCGGCTTGCACCCCGGCATAGCCGATGGAGCAGGTGACCTCGACGCGCTGTTCGCGGAAATGGAACGGGCAGGTCGCCACCGCCTCGCGCAGGCTCTCGAGAATGACGCGGGCCTTCTGCACGTCAGTTTCCGGCAGCAGCAGCACAAACTCCTCACCGCCGTAGCGAGCCAGAAAATCACTCTTGCGCAAACGCTTGCGCACGGTTCGCGCCAGCACCTTGAGCACCCGGTCACCGGCGAGGTGGCCATAGCAATCGTTGATGTCCTTGAAATGGTCGATATCGAGGATCGCCAGGGTCAATGGGCGCTGGTAGCGCTGCCAACGGCCGAACTCATCGGCGAGGCGCTCCTCGTAGGCCTGGCGGTTGGGCAGCTCCGTGAGCATGTCGCGCAGAGCCAGCTGCCGCTGCTCGGCAAGGCGCTGCTCGGCCTGGTGCGCCTCCTGCTCCATGGTCTGCAGGCGCCCCTGCAACTGCTCGACCTCCTGCCAGCAAAGGCTCTCGCGCCGGGTCTCGTCACGGCGGAAGGCATCAAAGGCACCGACCAGGCTGTCGAGGCGCGCACTTACGGTCGTTTGCAGCTGGCCGAGATCCGTTGCCTCCATCACCTGGGCCTGCATGGCCTGCACCTCGGCACGCAGGGAGTGATCCAGGGTGTCACCCGCGGCTTTACGGTCCTCGGCCATGCGACGCGAACTGTCAAGCCAGCCGGAGACATCCTCAAGCCGCTGATTCAGGGTCAACAGAAAGGCCTGGAATTCCATCTGCCGGCCATCGAGAGCGGCGATAACCACCTGGCTGGAGGCCTCCAGGGCGACCAGCAGGCCATCTGCATCAAGGCCGCCGAGCACCAGACGGCGCGCCTCCTGATAGGCCTCGAGAACATCCTCGGGGGGGTCGATCTGGCGCAGCAGGGCATCGATGATACGGCTGGCGTCGGCAATCAGCCCGGCGAGGTCGTGGTCCGGCAGCAATGCCACCGGGTTGGCGGGCCGGGGTGCCGCCGCTTCATCCGCTGCCGCATCCACATCCACGTACGGGTGTGCTTCCGCCACCGCAGTCTCAGCGACCGGGGCGGCTGTATCAGGGGCATCCCGGGAATGCCTTTTGTCGGTCGCTGGCGGCGCGGCGGGGTCGGCATCATTGCCATTATTCCTGCCGTTGCGGCCCAGCCAGCGCGACAGCAACCTGCCCTGGCGCACACCGCCATTGCCGTCGAGGCCGGCGAGCACCGCAGCCTGGAGGTCGGCCAGCTCGCCGGCGAGTTCGACGAGGTCTGACTGGCGGCTGATGCGATCGGGCACGCTGCGCGACAGTTTGCGCAGGCGTGAGCGCAGGCTGCGCTCCTGCGCCAGATCGTCCAGTCGCTGCGCCAGTGCCTGAAAATGCTCACGCAGCTGGCCAAGACGGGCATCACGCTGGTCGTCAAAGGCCTTGATGCGGGTTTCCAGGGTGTTGATGGACTGCTGCAGCTCGTGCAGGGGGAGGTTGTCGCGACGCACCAGGCGGCGCAGTTGTTCAAGTTCGGTGTCCAGGCTCTGGTCGATACCGTCCGCCAGCAGGGAGACCCGCACCAGCGCGCGGTTCATCAGCTCCAGCCATTGCTCGTGTGAGGCCGATTCGCGATCGCGCTCCCGCGCAACGCCGGTCGCTCCCTGGCCGCCGTTCTCCGCACCACTCGAACCCATGTCGTCCCAACCCGGCTGCGTCTGATTATTCGATGACCGTACCGCGTTACTCCGTTATCGCACCGATGACACTCCACCACCCAGGCAATTATTGCCCCCAACAGGCTGATACGTCGTCAGGGGGCCGCGGCCTGGCGCTGCTCGCGCTCGGTGCGCTCCTTCTCAATCAGGTAGTCCACCACCCGCAGCATGCCACCAAAGCCACCAGCGCCGCGAGCGGTAATGCGATATTTACCGGCGACAACCATCTCCGGCGTGCCGCTGATGCGGAAGCCTCGGGCACGGGCATCCGCCTGATTCACCTGGCTGCCAACACCGAAGGAGTTGAACGCCTTGCGGAATTCCTCCGCATCGACGCCATGGCTGACGAACAGCTCCTGAATTTCACCCTCACTGGCCAGGCGCCGGTTCTGCACGTTGAGCGCCTCGAACAGGGGGTCATGCAGGACGTCGAGCTTGTCCAGCGCCACGGCAGTATAGAAGGCGCGGGCGTGAATGCGCATGGCCTGGTTCCACATCGCCGGAGACTGCACGAAGGCGACGTCATCGGGGAGTTTCTTCGCCCAGGTTTTCACCACCGGCTGAAACTGAAAGCAATGCGGGCAGCCATACCAGAAGATTTCATGCACCTCGATCCGGTCACTGCGGGTGCGCACGGGTGACTCGATGCGGTGGTAGTGCTGGCCTTCCTGGAAGGCGGGCTTCGCCGGTTCGGCGCAGGCCAGCAGGGGAGCGAACAGCAGAGTAAACAGGGCGGTGGCCAACAGGCGCATGGACAAACTCCAGTCAACTTTGGGCAGGTACCGGGTTGGACCCCGGAATCCCGGCCCGGGTTTACTCGCCAGGCCATAAATTATTCGCCTGGCACCACCATTGCCGCATTAACCCGGGAATGCTCATCGTGGGGTTAATCAAGCCGCTTCCGGGAGTGACGCCGGGTTACGCCGCTTTGCGGCTAACCCGGCCTGCGCGCCGAGTCGCGGCGCGCAAGGCCAGACCGGTCGGAGTTTATTCGTACAGGCCTTCGATGAAGCTGGATACCGCGCGGATCTCGCGATCGCTCATGCGATAGGCGATGGAGCGCATGATCTGGGTATCGTCACCATCGTTGTCACGGCCTTCATCGCCATCGGCAGCGGCACGGTAGGCCCTGAGCTGGTCAGCGGTATACTGGGCAAACTGGCCGGCCAGGCGCGGGTAGCCGGCCAGGCTGTTGCCGATGCCCGAAGGCGAGTGGCAGGCGGCACAGGAGGGAATGCCCTTTTCGCGCACGCCGCCACGGTAGATGTCGCGCCCGAGTTCAACCAGGTCCGGGTCGGCCTGGCCGATGGTCATGGTCTGGGTGGAGTACCAGGCGGCAATGTCGGCCAGATCCTGGTCACTCATGTTGTCGAGCTGGCCAGCCATGGTGGGCACGGGGCGCGCACCGGAACGGATGTCCTGCATCTGCTTGATCAGGTAGCGCTGGCCCTGCCCGGCCAGCTTGGGGAAGGCGGGGGAAGGGCTGTTGCCATCCTCGGCGTGGCAGGCCACGCAGGTGGCGGACTTGGCGCGGCCGGCGTCCGGATCACCGAGCAGCGGCTCGAAGGCCTGGGCACCCATGGCGACGCCGGCGGAGAGAACACTGGCAAGAAAGGCCTTTTTCATCATTTCCCCATACTCTTTGAACTTTGGCTGTACCGTGGCTGGACGCCGGTTTATTTCGGGCTGGCCATGTAATTGATCAGAGCCTTGTATTCTTCAGGGGTGCAATCGAAGCACATACCCCGCGGCGGCATGGCGTTCAGGCCCCTGGTGACGCTCTCGACCAGCGCGTCCATGCCCTTCTTGTCGATCAGAGCCTGCCAGCCCTTGGTATCACCGGTCTTCAGGGCACCGGCAACGCCGGCGGCGTGGCACGCCATGCAGGTGCGGCCGTAGAGATCTTCGGCGGGACGCTCCGCCATCGCGGACGTGGCAACGACACACAAGGCGGAGAACAGCAAGCGCTTGATCATGAACCATGCCTCTTGAAAGCGGCGGCCTTTTGGGTCGCCGGCGTTTATCCGGCCAGAGGACATCGTTACCATGTCGCTCCTGGCAACCCGCACCGGCAAGGATACAGGCTGGAACAAAAAACCGCGGCATTATACACAATGCCGGGGCACGGCTGCCACATCAGGCCCTACCGGCACACGAGGATCCATCAACGTGAACGAAACGCAGACGCCAAGGCTCGACTACCGACGGGCGCAGTTCATCAGCAGTGCGCCGGACCTGGCCCACTGCCCGCCGGACGAGGGGCGCGAGGTCGCCTTTGCGGGCCGCTCCAACGCAGGGAAGTCCAGCGCCATCAATACCCTGACCGGGCAGACCAAGCTGGCCCGAACCAGCAAGACGCCCGGGCGCACCCAGCTGCTGAATTTCTTCGCCCTGGGCGAGGGCCTGCGCCTGGTGGACCTGCCCGGTTATGGCTTCGCCAAGGTGCCATTGGCGGTGAAGGAGGCCTGGCAGCGCAACATGGAAGGCTATCTGCAGTATCGCCAGAGCCTCTGCGGGATGGTGCTGCTGATGGACGTGCGGCATCCGTTGCAGGCGGCGGACCAGCAGCTTCTGGCCTGGTCGCTGGCAGCGAACCTGCCAGTGCATCTGGTGCTGACCAAGGCGGACAAGCTCAAGCGAGGCGCCGCGGCCAGTGCGCGCCTGGCGGTTGAGAAGGCGGTGACGGGGCGGGGAGAGGTTTCCGTGCAGCTGTTTTCATCGTTGAACAAGAACGGGGTCGAGGAATTGGCCCAGCGCCTGGACACCTGGTTGCTGGAGGAGAATGCCGCGCCGTAGGCTGGGTTAGCGGCACAGCCGCGTAACCCAGCGTCACCCCGAAGCGACGACATCCGCCGGGCTGCCTTACGAATCCCCCGAAATGACCCGAATCGAGCCGCGGCACAACATTCGATTCGTGGGGCGGCGTGGACTCACCGTCATCTCAATCTCGCACGAAGCAGGTTCCGGAGCGAACCGGGGAGCTTCGTGGGCCACGTTCCGGGAACGTCTGGCGCGGGTAGTGCTTCGCGGGGCACTCCCGAGGATATCCAGTGTGGGTGGCGACGCTGGGTTACGCGGCTGTGCCGCTAACCCAGCCTACACGCACGACGCTCCGGGTTCGGGGCAGGCCGGGTTGGCCGCTGCGCCGATGCCGGGTTTCGGAGCCGTCCAGGGCTACGCCGCGTAACGCCGGTCTACGCCGGTGAGGGGGCAGCGGAATGCCAGTGCGGTGGCGCGCAGGGCCAGCCAGGGGCCGCCGGCGGCGCTGCCGTAGCGCCGATCCCCCAGCACCGGGTGGCCAAGGCCGGCAAAGTGACGGCGGATCTGGTGCTTGCGCCCGGTGATCAGGCGCACTTCCAGTTCCGTCTCTTCTCGCGCCGGATCCCGCTCCAGCACCCGGTAACGGGTTTGCGCCGGGCGCCCGTCCAGGGGCTCGTCGATCACGCCTTCGTCCGCCCCCGGCAGCAGGCCCCGCACCCGCACCTGATAAAGCTTTTCCACCGCGAGGGCCTGCCACAGCTTCGACAGCGCCGCCGCAGCCCGCGGGCTGTGCGCCACCAGCATCAGGCCACTGGCCTCGCGGTCGAGCCGATGCACAGGCAGGGCAGGCCGCGGCTTGCCCTGGGCCTGGCGCGCCACTTGGTAGAGCAGGCTGCAGTGATCACCGTAGCGCGTGCCCTGGGCGAGCAGGCCCGGCGGCTTGTCCCAGACGCTGTAGCTGCCTTCATCCGCCACGCACTGCGCCAGCGGCGGCTCCAGGGCAAGCACCTCCGCGTCGTAATAGAGTGCGAGGCCATCCCCCGCCAGCAGCCCCTTGGTGGCACGCCGCAGACGTTGTTCCGAGCGCCCCCGGCGCAGCCACACGGCGCCCTTGAGCATGGCCTGCTTGATCTGCTGCCGGGACAAGGTGCCTGCCGCAGCCAGCAGGTCGATCGCCCGCTCCCCCGTCCGGGTGCATTGCGTCCGGATTTCCAGTGGCTCGCTCATCGCCGCGGCAACATCAGGGAGGCTACAAACAACAGCACCGCGGCAGAGACGATCGCCGGCCCCGCGGGCAGATCGGCCCATACCGCCAGGGCCATACCGCCCATCACCGCCAGCATGCCCACGACAATGGCGGCCAACGCCATCTGCTCGGGGGAGCGCGCCAGCGGCCGCGCGGCCACCGCCGGGATGATCAGCATGGCGGTGACCAGCAGCACCCCGATCACCCGCATCGCCACCGCCACCAGCAGCGCCATGAGCAGCATCTGCGCCACCCGCAACCGCGCCACCGGCAGGCCTTCCACCGCGGCCAGTTCGGGGTGCACGGTCAGGGCCAGCAGGCGGTCCCAGAGACACCAGAGCAGCACCGCAATCAGCGCCACCACGGCGGCGATCACGGCGAGGTCCGACGGCCCCACCGCCAGCAAATCCCCGAACAGCAGGCTGGACGGATCGACCCGGGCATCCCGCACCAGGCCCAGTGCGAGCAGACCAATGGCCAGGCTGCCGTGGGAGAAGATCCCCAGCAGGCTGTCGCTGCCCACACGCAGGTGGCGCTGCAGCAGCACCAGCAGCAGGGCCAGGGCCGCCGCCACGCTCATCACCGTCCACCAGGGG